>VGXX01000052.1 GCA_016873155.1 Planctomycetota bacterium
TGCAAATTTGCAATAGCAATGATAACAAATTTTTATGGATTATATCAGGCGAGACATCCTGGATAGTATACTATCCAGGATAAAACAAGATCGCGTAATTGTCATAACAGGCGCTCGTCAAACGGGGAAAACCACGCTCTGCGGTAATTTTGGTTATTTATTTAATACGAGTCCCCCTTTCGCTCGATACAATAACAGATTTTCTGGTAGAGTATCATGGAAAGTATCGCGGTTTCCTTGATTATCAATTACCATTCCAATACCGATAATGTCTTCGGTTTTTGAAGGAGATGAAAAACCCTGACTGTTGTCATTTGCATAATAGCCGTCATTCCCGCAAAAATCGGCCAAAATTCCCATACCCTTTTCAAGACCAATGCCTTGCGAAGAGGTTGCACTGCGATAAGCATCGTCTCCACTATAATCCACCAGAAACCCGATACCGGTGTCGTGTCCGCATCCCTGGGAGACGCCAAAAGAGCACTCGTATGTATCGTCTCCCGATGTGTCTTCCAATAAACCGATAGCTGAATGGATACCAGCACCCTGGGCATAGCGACCGGCATAATATTTATCAGTTCCCTCATTGTCGTGGAGTAATCCTAACGAAAAATAGTATCCGCTGCCCTGTGAAAAATAGTCTCCATGATACCGATCATTTCCTTTTTGGTCGATGAGCACACCGACACCTCCTGATGCGCCAACAACGGTTTCTTCCGGCCTGATGCCCATGCCCATTCCCTGAGACATGGACTGAAATGATTTTTCGGGGTCTCTGAAATCGGGATATTTACCTCCCGCAAAGTAGAAATCATTTCCACTAGAATCTATTAAAGCGCCAAACCCCTTTGTAAATCCAACGCCCTGGGCATATTGTCCGCTAAAATAGACATCGCTGCCCTTGAGGTCACTAAGCAGTCCTGCCCCAAAAAAACCAACTCCTTGATTTAATACATGACCGCCATAAAAATCATCTCCGTTATTATCCAACAGCAGCCCAACGCCAAATAGGCACGATCCTTGTGAAAAATTTTGGCCCAAATACTTATCATTTCCTCCGCAGTCTGCAAGAAGACCTACACCGAATCTTCCTGTCCCCTGGGCAAAGGAATTTGCGGCGTTATAAACATCATTTCCTGAAAAATCAATACACACAGAGACGGGAATTTCCTTGTTGGATGCGCCTGCATTATTGAAATAATAATCATCGCCTCCAAGGTCGATAATTACCGCTGCATCGGCATAATAATAAGAAATGCCTGTCCCACCCGCTACAATTTTCCCGATGTTTGTGTCCTGAACAAACAAGATATCTCCGGCAAAATCCTTTGCATCTTTACCATTACTACGTAGATTGTTTTTAGTATTTTGACATCGAATAGGTTCCGGCAAGTTAAATGGTGAAACTTTAGTTTGTGCTGCATCTTGAGGTGTATTAGCTTCTGTTAACTGCTCAAAATTCAAAAGGGTAAGTTCCTTCAAAAGTATTGAGACGGCTTCAAATAATTTTGAAATATCAACCTTTTGAGATAGCGTCAGCAGCCTCGTAAGATCCTGCGGCGTTATCTTCTCATCTGGCAGCCAAACCTTCTGGGTATTTTGATACAAGAATTCAGCCTCTTCCCGGGATAAGCTGTGGAATGACTCTTTTATGAGAGAAACACAGGGCGATAAACCATCGATAATGAGTTGGAGTCGTTCCTGCAACGAGCCAGCCGCAACAATTTGTTCTCTTTTACGAGGAAATCCAACATCTAATAACTTTGCCGCAAATTCCACCTGGGTACCTATATCTTTGTCTATCAAGTTTCCATGGATGTTCTGACCGATCTGAAGGGTATCAAATGGGTGCAGCATTAAATAATCTACGATAGACAGGCGGAATGTATTTACCTTGTTATTTGTCTGAAAACCTTCCCGTACGTATGCCTCTTCACCAATTCGCTGTATTGTCGTTCCAAGTCTTTCTTTGTACGTTTCATTTTGAATGGCGAAATCGATGAAAGATTTTTCGGATTTTTGAGATGAATCAGACATAGACCCTTCGTTCAACCATGTCAAAGAAGAAACTGGCGCGGTCGTATTCGTAAGAAGTTTTGCAACCAATTTTGGTTTAATCACCGTTTCTGTATCATTTCTGGAAACGGTAAGCTCAGGTACGCCCCCTGCCCCTGTTGTTTCAATTGTTTTTTTAAAGTTGATGAGATTGAGACCGTCCTTATCTATCGTAGTTTCGTTATTAATCTTCGTAATAATATCGCCTGTCTTCAAACCTGCCTCATCTGCAGGCGACCCCATGGTAATTTCCTTTACCAAAATGCCCTTTCCTTCAGCATTTTCCATAAAGATTCCCAGCCATCCTTTATTAAAATCGACCTTATCCTTCCGAAATCCCTTTTCTTTCAGATAAAAGAAGTTTTCGACACCAAACCTCTGGTCAGCGACAGACACCTGTATACTATCTTCAGCAAAGGTATCCATACACATCACGAATACTACAAGAATACACAAAAAAGGAACACAATATAACATTTTATTGAACATGATTCAGATCTTCTTTTATTATTAACCCCGGATAAACGCTCTGATTTGAGCGTAGACAACGCTTGAAATAACTTTGTAACTTTCTTGAAGATTATTTAATAGTTTAAAAAGATAAACCAAAACCAAGAATAATAGAAGCGCTTTCTAAAAGCAACGGGAAAATTCTACAAGGGCAGCCTGTTTGAATAACTTTAACTCACGGTGTTTTTCTCAGAATTAAAGCTGTTGATATTTATTTGCCTATTTGGTAATTTATTATTACAAAATATCGTGTTTTAGTCTTAAAAAATTTGAAAAGGGAGACGTAGAATGAATCTATCCGAAGCAATTGAAATGGTGGCAAGAGACGAACGTGAACTGCAAGAAAAATACTTGAAAATGGCGGATCAGGAGACAGACCCCTTCGTAAAAGCATTCTTTAACAGAATTGTTAAGGATGCTATAAAACATGAAAAGAAATTGCGTAAGAAATATGAA
The DNA here is from genome assembly GCA_016873155.1 of Planctomycetota bacterium. Taxonomy (GTDB): domain Bacteria; phylum Planctomycetota; class Brocadiia; order Brocadiales; family Brocadiaceae; genus Wunengus. The sequence continues at coordinate 3,022 of VGXX01000052.1, forward strand.
AAGATTCTGGCATCATTAAGCAAGAAGACATTTTAGATTCTTATGCAGCGTTAGTGACTCAGAAATAAAAAAGCCCCAATATCCTTTACAGATATTGGGGCTCTGATGTCGCAATTATAATTAAGTGACAACTCCCTATTTTTACACGCCAGTCGACTATAATCGATTATGCTATATAATATAAGAGTGCGCTTTTTAATAAAAATTTATAATTTGCGTACTTTTGTGGCCTTGTAGCCCTTCTGGTCCTTTATGACCTCGAACTCGACCTTATCTCCTTCTGCAAGGGTTCTAAACCCCTCGCCTTCGATCGAGGTTTGATGTACAAAAACATCATCTCCGTTGTCCTGGGAAATAAAACCAAATCCCTTCTTGTCGTTAAACCACTTCACGGTCCCCGTTGCCATTCTAAAATCACCTCCCTCTCATTTTAATGAATTTTCAAACATATAAAATTTCGCAATTATAATTAGTTGACTACTCTATATTATATTTATACAACGACGGCTAAAATCGATTTTGCTGTAATAAGAGTATTCTTTTAAAAATTTATAATTTGCGTACTTTTGTAGCCTTGTAGCCCTTCTGGTCCTTTATGACCTCGAACTCGACCTTATCTCCCTCGGCAAGGGTTCTAAACCCCTCGGCTTCGATCGAAGTTTGATGTACAAATACATCCTCTCCATTATCCTGGGAAATAAAACCAAATCCCTTTTTGTCGTTAAACCACTTCACGGTTCCTGTTGCCATTTCAAAATCACCCCCTCTCAATATATATTTAAAAAGATTATAAAATAAAAAAGGCTACGTGGCGCTAGCCTGCGTAGCCTTAAACATTACTATAGTTATAATGCAACTTTACGATACGACCAAACCACATGAACAGATAATATCAAACGATAAATATCAAAGCAAGGGAAAAAATAAAATTATTACAAAAATTGTGCAGTAAAATTTAGTTGAATTTATAATGTATGTTTGTTAAACTTCAACCTTTAAAGTTATCAAAATTAACCCTTTGGTAACTGATATTTTTGAAGTGTGGGAGGATAATAAAATGACGCCTGCAATCACGGAGATTGATCTTGATAAGCTATTGGAAGCAGAAACAATATCAAGGGAAACTGTTTTACGTATAAAAGAACAAGTACACGTTTCTAAGGAAAACAGGGAAAAACTAGATAAAAAAAACGAGACGCTAAAGGTTGATATAAAAAAGGAACGTGATGGGGCCAGAACGAAAGATTTAACTCTCCTCTTGGGTATCTGTGAATGGGTAGTAGGAAGAATAAAAGAGGCAGTAGAGCTATTAAAGGAAGTAAAATCAAGGAAGTTAGGGGCTTATTTTTTGGGAAAATGCTACCGGGAATTAGGCGATTATAATCAGGCTTTGGAATGTTTTGAACGTGCAAAAAAAACAGACGCAGAAGAGTTTGATATTGTGATGGATATTGTCGAGACAAAAAGAATGTCGGGCAATATCGATGATGCATTAAAAATTATTAAAAGTTTTTCACATTCACATGCAAACAGCGCAGAATTGTATTATCAATGGGGACATTGTCTGGATGATCTGGGAGAGTATCAGGAGGCTTTCAATAAATATGAACAGTCGCTTAAAATCGATCCCGACCATGCAAAGACTCTTTTCCGAATGGCATTTAACTACGACATGGGGGGGGAAGACGAAAAGGCCATAGAATATTACGAGAAGTGTGCAAAGTTACACCCTCCTTATACGAATGCGTTTATCAATTTGGGAATACTGTATGAAGATACAGGCAAACATGATGATGCGGTATTTTGTTTTGAGTCAATCTTAGACGCCGAGCCAACCCATGACAGGGCTGCATTATTTTTAAAAGATGCAAGAGCCTCAATGATGATGTATTATGACGAGGAAGTATCGAAGAAACAAGGGAAAGAAAGCGAAGTGTTGAATATTCCCATTTCTGATTTTGAGCTTTCCGTGAGAAGCAAAAATTGTTTGGAAAAGATGAACATCAGAACATTGAAAGACCTTACCAGAATCACAGAAGCAGATTTGCTCTCTTTTAAAAATTTTGGAGAAACCTCACTCAATGAGATTAAGGTTATTTTGTCCCAAAAAGGTTTGCGGTTAGGTCAGGCATTGGAAAGTTACAATGAAGCCGATTTGTTTAGTAAAATAAACAAAGACCAGGATAAGGATTCTATGGAAACTGTTTCAGAACTTGGACTCTCTACCCGATGTTGCAATGCCCTTAGCAATGCAGGAATTGAAACAATTAGCGACATTAAAGAAAAAACTGAGAGTGAGTTGCTCGAGGAAGGTGTTAAACAAAATTATATAGACGAGTTAAAAGAAACTCTCTCTAAGGTTGGACTGAGTTTAAGAACGAACGACGATTGTGAGGCGGATTTGGAAAAGAACGCAACAGAGTAGTATTTTCAAAGTTTTTTTCGGATGGTTTAATTACAATATGCTGGGGACGATGCGTACATGTTAGATTACATCCGAGGACGGGTGATTAACAAATCTCCAACCCGCCTGATCTTGGAAGTAGCGGGCATCGGCTATTTATTACACATTCCACTATCTACCTTCGAGAAAATCCCCAAACATGGTGAAGTTACAATTCTCACCCAGTTATTTATAAGGGAAGATCAGATAAAGATTTTTGGATTTGCAACGGGAGAAGAAAGGGATTTATTTCAGTTATTGTTGTCGGTAAACGGCATAGGACCTAATACGGCAATTACGATACTATCCGGGAGTACGGTAGATGATATTAAACGTGCCGTAGTAAATGAAGACGCAAAGGCATTGGAAAAAATCAAAGGCGTGGGGAAAAAGACCGCTGAGCGAATTATCCTGGAACTTAAGGAAACCATAAAAGAAATTACAACATCGATATCCACGGGTATGGATGTCCAACAAAAGGCGTTTGTATCAGATGCAGTCATGGCGTTGATTTCCCTGGGTTATGGGAGGTCAATTGCTGAAAAGGCGGTAAGCGACGCAGCAAAAAAATTGCAAACAATCGATAACATCGAGGTACTTGTTAGGGAAGCGCTGAAATATAAGGCCTGATACTCGTGTAAGATTCCTGACCGTATTATAGGATTCGAATCCCCATTTCCATGAGGACAAGTATGTTAAAAGAAGATATTTTATCCTCTACGGTAATCGTTGAGGATAAAAATCTAGACCTTACGCTTAGGCCAAAACGGTTCAGCGATTTTATTGGACAGAATCGTATAAAAGAAAATCTGCTCATTTACATAGAAGCTGCAAAGAAAAGGGGAGAACCGCTAGACCACATCTTGTTTTCCGGACCTCCTGGCTTAGGAAAAACAACATTATCGCAAATTATTGCCAATGAAATTAACACAGCAATCAAAACGACGTCAGGTCCGATCCTGGATAAACCCGTGGACCTTGCGGGTATCCTGTCAAACTTGCAGCAGGGAGACATCCTTTTTATCGACGAAATTCACAGGCTGAACACAACGGTTGAAGAGTATTTGTATTCAGCAATGGAAGATTTTTCCATTGATATTATCATTGATCAGGGACCCAAGGCAAGGTCGGTTAAAATCAATTTGCCAAAGTTTACGCTCATTGGATCGACTACCCGCGAAGGGTTACTTACCGCTCCTCTTCGTTCCCGTTTTGGCGTGTTGGAGAAACTGGAGTTCTATCCATGGACTGACCTTTACAAAATTGTGAATAATTCTGCCCGCATTCTCTCTATTCAAATAAACGAGAAAGGCGCGGAAATTGTTGCAAAACGGTCACGAGGCACCCCAAGAATAGCTAATAGATTTTTAAGACGTATTCGGGATGTTGCGCAGGTGCGTGGAAACGATATTATTACCGAAGAAGTAGCCAGAATTGGTTTGGAAATGTTGGGTGTGGACGAGAATGGTTTGGGAGACATGGACCGTAAAATACTGGAAACCGTGATCCGTTATGGCGGAGGTCCTGTCGGCTTGAAAACCATTGCCGTTTCGGTAAGTGAAGAAGAGGATACCATTGAGGAGGTGTACGAATCGTTTCTGATCCAGAAGGGATACCTGGATAAAACGCCTCGTGGAAGGATTGCCACAAAGCTGGCATATGAACATCTCGGGTATAATACAGAAACAGGACTCCAAAAAAGGCTCTTTTAAAGGAGTCAGCAGATGAATTTATTGTTACATATATGCTGTGCATGTTGTCTATGCGCGCCGTTAAATGAGCTGAGAAAAGAAGGTTTTGAAGTTACCGGGCTCTTTTACAATCCAAATATACATCCATTCCTTGAATTCAGGCGAAGATTGAAGGCTTTGCGTGTATTTCAGGAAAGCGATCCCATCCCGGTCATTTACTATGAGGAGTATGGTATAAGGGAATATTTGAAGAATGTCGATTATGAAGGGGACGATCGCTGCGCCGATTGTTACGCTTTACGGCTCAAATTTACTGCGGATTACGCAAAGAAAAACGGATTTGATGCCTTCACGTCCACGATGTTGTTTAGCGTCTATCAGAATCACGAACAACTGAAAATGATTTCAGAAAATTTATCAAGAGAACATGCGGTTGATTTTGTCTATCGTGATTATCGTCACTTATCTGAATGCAGCCACGATATAGCCAGGAAAAAAATGATTTACAGGCAGGGCTATTGTGGATGCGTCTTCAGTGAATATGAAAGATACAAAGATACCACCCGAGAATTATACAAAGGCAACAGCCCCTATAATAAAGAAAACTCTCGTAAGATTTTAGGTGCCGAAAAGGAATTGCAGAGGTGCGACTGTTTTGGATAGATGCGACTGATTGAATGGGAATTTCCTGATATTTGCTCCAATGACTCTGGTCAGGTTGTAAATTTATGAGCAGCACGAAAACACAGAAAAAAAGGAACTATTCTATTGCCTTTGATAATTGTGAGCACAAGATGACATGGGTAGGACATTACTCTTAATGATCGCAACGTTATTACCAGCTATGTCTGTGGGAACACCTCTTTCCTGCCAGAGAGGTACTACTGTAGTTCATGATTACGGACGTATCCTAGATAAAGTACCCGTTTTGCGTGTGCTTCTTATAAATGACACCCGGGAAGCTCAATTAGCTATCAATGGCAGCTATCAGATTACTGGCAGTTTGACGAATATTATCGACCAGGGACAAGGACTGCAAAAGTCTAAAATATTTATAACGAGTGGCTGTATTAATATTGGAAACAAGCAGTATAACAATAGTGAAATACGGATTACGGGTCTGCGCGACGGAGCAATTGAATTAAATAATATACGGTATCGCGGTGAAATCAGGATCGTACAGCAATTTAACAATAAATTCTCAGTAATCGAGGAAGTAGATTTAGAAAGTTTTATTTCAGGTGTTCTTGGCAGTGAAATGCCGCCAACCTGGGATGAAGAGGCTTTGCGTGCCCAGGCAGTAACGGCAAGAACCTATGTGATGTATAAGAAGAAGGTAAGGGGGAATGACGCCTACCATCTTGACATGCAGGATCTTGCGTATCGTGGTATGTCTTCTGAATCGCCACGGCTCAATAAAATCGTCCAGGATACAAAAGGCGTAGTTATGGTTTACAATTGGAATATCTTCCCTGCCTATTTTCATAGTACGTGCGGCGGGCATACGGAAGATGTTCGGAGTGTATTCGGGAAAGACAGCATACCGCCCTTAAGTGGTGTGACGTGTAACTACTGTAATAACTCGAAATATTCCAGATGGAGTACGGATATTAACAAATCAGAAATCGAAAGAAGATTGGGAGACGCGAAGGTGTATGTGTCAAACATTTATTCAATAAAGGCTATAAACCCAGGAGCCGGCAAGCATGGTTCGAAGGTGGAAATCATTTCTGCAAACGGAAGCAAAGAAATGAATGCGAATGATTTCCGGTTGATGGTTGGCCCTAATTATTTATACAGCACGGCCTTCGATTCAAAAAATAACGGGAAAAGTATTACCTTTTCAGGCAGGGGGTGGGGACATGGCGTGGGACTTTGTCAGTACGGCGCTCAGGCCATGGCTGAAAAGGGTTTTCAGTGGACTGCTATTTTAAAACATTACTATCCGAAGATAGAGTTGGTTCGAGTATATTAATGCCTCTCAGTGGAGATGTTGTTGGATTTTAAAGTCCTTGCGGTTGATAAGCAGACAAAGGCCCGGTGTGGTGAGATTCAATTGGCTGATGGTAAAATTCCCACACCCGTTTTTATGCCGGTCGGTACACAGGGCACAATCAAAACTTTAACGCCGGAGTATTTAAAAGAGACCGACACAAAGATTATCTTATGTAATGCGTATCATCTCTGCCTGAGACCCGGCGAGAAAATTATCAGGCAACTGGGCGGTCTTCATAAATTTATGGGTTGGAAAGGCGCAATTATTACCGATAGCGGTGGATACCAGGTCTTCTCGCTTACGGGACTGATAAAGGTTTCCGATAACGGGGTGGAATTCCAGTCGCCGATAGATGGGACAAGGTTGTTCCTTACCCCGGAAAGAATGACGCAAATACAAAACGACATCGGTGCAGATATTATCATGGCATTCGATGAGTGTGTCCCCTATCCATGCGAACAGGATAGGGCGGGCGTGGCTGTAAAGAGAACGCTTAATTGGGCAGAACGTTGTTTACGTGCACACAAGAATAAGCAACAAACGCTCTTTGGTATCGTGCAGGGAAGTGTGTTCAGGGAACTTCGCATCGAATGTGCAAGAAACCTCACGGAAATGAATTTTGAGGGATATGCAATCGGTGGTTTAAGTGTCGGAGAAGGAGGTTTTCTGATGAACGAAGTGCTGGACTATACGGTAGAATATTTACCGGAGGACAGACCACGGTATCTTATGGGTGTTGGGTTTCCTGTGGACATCCTGGATGCCGTAGAACGTGGAATTGACATGTTTGATTGCGTAGTCCCCACCCGCAATGGAAGAAACGGATGCGCCTTTACCAGCACAGGAAAAGTAAAGATACTGAACAGCCAATATAAAGAAGACGCAAAACCCCTTGACGAAATGTGCGGTTGTTATACATGCCGGAATTTTACAAGGGCATATTTGCGACATCTTTTTCTGGCAAACGAGATACTGGGATTAACCTTGATGTCATTGCACAATATATATTATTTTCAAAATCTGATGCAGGAAACAAGAGAATCCATTAAGAAAGGTGAATTCAAAGATTTTAAAACCAACTTTTTATTAAAACAGTCCGAAATCAGTAAGAATTAATTCGCAATCTATATTTTGAGTTAAACTTTTTTAATACGGGCAAGGAGGAATATTATGTTTTTTTTATTACAAGCGGCTGGGAAACAATCATCGCCAGGTGGCATGCTGTCCATGCTACTTCCTTTTATACTAATGTTTGTTGTTATGTACTTTTTAATACTGAGACCGCAGAAAAGGAAGGAAAGAGAACGCAAGGCGCTTCTATCCAGAGTCAAGAAGAACGATAGAGTCGTAACTGCCGGCGGCATGCACGGAGTCATTACCTCCGTCAGAGAGAACGAGGTCATTCTCCGCATTGATGATGCCAAGGACATAAAAGTCAAGATTGATAGGAGTGCAATTGCAGCGGTATTAGAGGTTTCTCACGAAGAGACTGAAGAACCAAAAGAAATTGCAAAAGAAAGCAAGGAAACAAAGTAACCCATTATTATTTATGAAACAGCTATTTATTACGAACAACGGAAAGGGAGCCTGTTGAGGAGAACCAAATGACTAAAAATTTAAGGTGGAAAATACCTCTCATTGCTGTAATTATCGCTATCGGTATAATGATTTTGTATCCACCGGCAGAAAAAGTTTTAAAGAGGGAGAGCGTTAAAGAAATCGACGGCAAGGTCGTTGAGCGGACAACGCTGGAAAAATCATGGACAAATTTCTTCATAACAAATCCCGTTATTCGCGAGACGATTGTCAGTGAAGAAACAGATAAAGACGGAAAGCAGGTGCGCAACAAGACCGTCGAATACACGTCAAAAGGTAAAATAAAGCTTGGATTAGACCTCAAGGGCGGCTCCGAATTACTTTATAGGGTGCGAGTCGATGAAAGAGAAGACCATCCGGGTATTACAAAAGAAATTATTGAGGTATTAAAGAAGAGGATAGATCCCCAGGGAGTTATAGAATACAGGATTCAAGAGCATGGCAGCCATCGGATACTTATTCAGGTTCCCGGCGCCACAAAGACGGAAATAGAGGCGCTGAAGAATCGAATTACGCGTCTTGGTAAACTTGAATTCAGGCTGGCAGCCAGCAGTGATAGCCCTGAATATAAAGATGCGCTGGAAGGAAAACAAGTTCCCGGTTTTTATAAACACTGGCTAAGAAAGAAAAAGGGAGAAGAAGGCGAAGCGAACAAATGGTACCTTATTCGAAACAAAACAGAGATATCTGGAGAACACCTGTCCAGAATATACGCCGACCGCAAGGGAATTGAGCCTGTCGTCGGTTTTGAATTTGATGCTATTGGTAAATCCAAATTTGGGCAACTCACCGAGAGAAACATTGGTAAACCCCTGGCAATTATCCTCGACGGCACGCTTTACTCGGCGCCTGTCATTCGTGACCGCATTCCGGGGTCAGGCATTATTGAAGGAAATTTTACGCAGGATGAGGTTAATGAGCTCATTGCCATCATGCGGGCGGGAAGTCTTCCGGCAGATCTCGAACTCGAAATGGAGACTATGGTTGGGCCAAGCCTGGGAAGGGATTCAATTAATAGAGGATTGCTGGCAGGCGCTATCGGAGGCGCATTTGCCATCCTTTTCATCGGAATCTATTATATGGGCGTAGGGTGGGTTGCTAACTGTGCAAACGCATTAAATATCTTTCTGATAATTGGGGCAATGGCGCTGCTCAACGCTACTACGACACTTCCCGGTATAGCGGGTCTGGTTCTTATGATCGGTATGGGAATTGACGCCAACGTGCTCATTTTTGAAAGGATTCGTGAAGAAAAGGCTAAAGGGAAACCGGTCCGTGCGGCCGTTAAAGCAGGCTATGAAAAGGCGTTTTCCGCTATATTCGATTCTAACGTCACAACCTTGATTACAGGGGTAATACTTGCTGCCGTGGGTACAGGTCCTGTGAAGGGATTCGCATGGACATTGATAATTGGTTTAATTATTAACCTGTTTACCGCCATTTTTGTAACAAGAGTCATATATGAATTATTTATGGATTTGACCTGGATCAAGAATTTCTCCATGTTTAAACTTATTGGCATTCCCAGAACCAGATTTATTAATTATCGCTTTATTCTGGTTGCTGTTTCCGGCGCATGTATCATCGGTGGAATAACGACGTTTGTCATTCGTGGAAACAAGAAATACGACATCGACTTTACCGGTGGAACGCTGGTTCATTTACACCTGAAAAATCCAACTCCGGCAGGATTTATGAGGACTGCGCTTGGTGAAACGGGTTATGAAGAAGCCGAGGTGCAGAGTATTATGTCCGGTGAAAATCTGACCCAGTTTACATCTACCTCAAATGAATTTGGCATCCGAATAAAAGAACTAAACGAGAAAAAGGTAAAACAAAAATTAACAGAGGATATAAAAAGCGCCCTGGATAAAGCAGGTCTGGTTGCCGAGATGGATTTTATTGAACCAACCGTTTTTAATCTCAGGCTGCAAAAACCAACCGATGAAATAGTTATTCAAAAGAACTTAAGGACGGCCGGTTACAGTGAGGAAGATGTCGTATCTATAACACCGGTTAATCAGCCTGCAAAAGAATATTTGGTGAGTGTTGCCGGTCTGGAAGATATCACAAAACGCCAGCAACTGATGAATGCTATTGTTGATGGATTGAAAAATAATCTTGTATACCACGATATCAAAATAACAATGGGGGATATCGCCGAGGCATTGCAAACACAGGATGTCGGTATGCAGGCATCCAAGCCTTTCATAGACGTTGAATCCGGCGAACCGATAGATCCCCTTGTTCTCAATCAAGAGTTAAACAGGCAGGGTTTTGTTAATATTTCAGTAACGTCACAATCAAAAGATTCAGCAACAGCACGTGCAAGGAAATTGAGAATAGAAGGACCAAGAACAATCTTGCAGGATGTAAAGCAGACAGTGAAAGAAACGGTTTCAATACCGAGTATTTACAATACCGGAGATGTAGCGATCAACATCGAATTAAAAGAAAGTATAAGTAAGGGGAACTTTATAGCGATGATCAATGGAATCAAATCCATTAAAGATGCTGTCAAGAGTGTGTATGCGCTGAATGCTCCGGCACAATTATTTGCAATTTACATGAAGCCTTTGAGTGCGGGAAAAATACAGGAGAAAATCAAGGAAGACGTCGTGAATACGTTTAAAGACAATCTATATGCAGAAAAAATAGATGTCTCTTTTGAAGTATTGAACGATGTTTCTGTCCAGGGAAAGGAATCGAGTCCGGCACAATTTCGCATGACATTGTCAAAACCGCTGAAAAAAGAACTTATTGAAGAAGCGCTGACTTCTGCGGGATATTCCAATATGCTTGAACAGGGGTTAGAGTCCGGAATGGAATATCAAACCGTTAAGATCGCTTTCAATTCTCAACAAAATGAAGAAGCTATTAAAAGCGCCATTAAAAATGCGTTTGAAATGCCCAATCCACTGAAAAGGGTTGTAAGTATTGGCGCAACGGTTGCAGGTGAGATGAAAAGCCGTGCCATTTTGGCTGTAATCTTCTCTTGTATTGCAACAATATTCTACGTGTGGTTCCGTTTCGGAGATTTCAAATTTGGTTCTGCTGCAATTATTGCGGTAATCCATGATATCCTGATTACCCTGGGCGCCGTGTCTGTTGCAGATTATTTGTTTGGAAATATGAAAATAGACAGCGCCATGGTCGCCGCGTTTCTGACTGTGGTTGGTTATTCCCTGAATGATACCATCGTTATATTTGATAGGATCAGGGAAAACATGGGCGTACGGGGCAATGTTTTAACCCCGCAATTGGTTAACGACAGCATCAACCAGACATTAAGCCGCACCATCCTTACCGGTATTACGACTATTGGTGTGCTGTGTGCGCTGTTTTTCCTGGGAGGCGCAGAGATTCATGGATTTGCATTTGTCATGTTAGTCGGTATTATCATCGGTACGTATTCTACAATATTTATCGCATGTCCTATGCTCATTAAGTGGAAGGGACTTCCTTCAAGCCAGGCATTGCCCAGGCAAAATCCCACAATTCAAAGAAGGGAGGAGGTAGCCAGGAACGCATAAAAACGATAGGAAATGTGGTATAAAATCAATTGCACGTGAAGTACGTTTGGAGGAGTGGATATTTAATTCAGTTTTTTTCATTCCTATATAACCCTCGAAAGGACTAAAAACAATGAAAAGAGATGTGCAAGTTGGTGTAATTTTAGGGGTGATTATTCTGGCAATCATTGGTGTCTTCCTGAGCACAAGAACCGCCGTCAAAGAACCAACTATTCCTATTCCCGAAGCGGAGGAAGACACACAAGTAGGTGCGCTGGATATAAACGAACTGCCGCAGTCTCCTCCCAACGCATCTCAGGATACTTTTAAGGAAATAACAACGACCGTACAGAATACGGAACAAAAGGCAGAGCCTGTTATAAGTACAGCTAAAATTCAGGAACAACCGGCTGAACAGGAAGACAACGAAATTGAAGGGGTATGGACGAAGGCAAAAGAAGAACCGGTAAACGTATCATCGAGTGTATCTGAAACCGCAGGGCAGGAAATTTGGAAGGACGTTTCTTCCGAAAGTGAAAGAAAATCTGCCTCAAAATTTCAGATACACAAGGTACGATCTAATGATGACCTTCATAAAATAGCCAAAAAGTATTATGGAGACGTCTCTAAGTGGTTACTTATTTTTAATGCAAATCAGGATAAGATTCACGACCGAAACAGTCTCAAGATCGGCACAGAACTTATTATCCCGGAAGAAAAGCCAACATCACAAAAGACAAAGGCAGAAACGACTACCCCTGCGCTTTCCCAAGTGACCGAAGTGGAAGATACTGCACAAACAGGAAAAAAGCACACAGTAGTACAAAGCGATTCGCTTTACAAACTAGCCGTGAAATATTATAATGACGGCGCAAAATGGAATAAAATATTAGAAGCCAACAAAAAAATTCTAAAAAATCAACATTCTTTGAAAGTCGGACAGGAACTGGTTATTCCAGACCATTAATGCCATAGAAGGAGCAAGATTAATGAAGCTTAAAAATGTTTTCTCAGATGTTAAAACCACCCTTTTTTGCTTAACCGCAAACGCTCTCATAATGTCTAGTATATTACCAGCCCCTGACATTTATGCCCAAGAGGCATCGAACAGTTTCCCCATGTATAGATACAACTTACAAAGAACGGGGCGGGTGCCGTTTGCAGGCCCTTTCAACGAAAATTTAAAATGGAGTATTTCCAGCTCTGGAGAAATATGGTCTTCTCCTGTGGTGGATTCAGACGGGGTTATCTATGTGGGCAGCACGGATGGCAATTTGTTATCTATAACTCCGAAGGGAAAAGTTTTATGGGCCTTTAAAACACCCGACGAAATATTTGGCGCGCCAGCAATCGGCACAGATGGTATCGTTTATTTTGGTTCCGCCGACGGGAGAATATACGCACTCACTCCTGACGGAAAGCTGAAGTGGAAGTTCCAGGCAGGCGGGGCTATTCATTCGTCTCCTGCTATTGACGACAAAGGAACGGTGTATATTAGTTCTTACGACGGCAAACTCTATGCTATTGCTCCAAATGGAAGACTCTTGTGGAGCTATAAAACAGGGGCATCGATTATGACCTCATCTCCTTCCATAGGAAAAGACAATATCATATATATCGGTTCCTGGGATAAGCATCTGCATGCATTAAATGCAGATGGAAGCGCAAAGTGGAGTTTTGAAACTGAAAATAAAATAGATGCCTCTCCAGCCGTTGGCGAAGGCGCTGTTTACATTACGGATATAAATGGCAAGCTCTATGCCGTTAATCTTGATGGCACCTTAAAGTGGGGATTTGATTTGGGCGGCAGAACACATTCTTCTCCTGCAATTGATACAAACGAAACAATCTATGTGGGAACGCAAGAAGGCAATCTTTATGCAATAGGAAAAGATGGTGCACTGAAATGGAAATTTAAAACTGAAAATTCTATTACGGCATCCCCTACGGTAGATGCTAATGGTGTCGTTTATATAGGTTCGTGGGATGGTAAATTATATGCCGTTAATAATGACGGTACGCTTAAGTGGCGCACCACAATTGGCGAGCCATTACTTTCTTCACCGGCAATCGACTCAAAAAATACTTTATATGTTGGTTGTGTGGATTGGAAACTCTATGCTTTAGGGCAATAAATTTTTAAAAGTTGTAAAATATTTTTTACTAAACGAGTATTTTAAGTTATAATTTTTATAGTAAATTTTGTCGATTGTTTATCTAATTCTAACATAACCTGTAGGGTGGGGCATCCCCTCGATACATAAAGCACATGCGTCCTGTGCAGGAGATTCAGTAACATGATTGGAATATCAAAGTTGTATTGTGGCACCGTAGAACCTTCCGATGCATTGCGATATGGGAGAGAATCCAAAAAACTACCATCGCATTTATTGCAATTCTCACAAGATAAAAAACCAGTTGTAGTCTGGAATGTAGGACAACGTTGTAACTTGAAATGCATCCATTGTTACTCTCAATCAAAAGATATTGAATACCCAAACGAACTATCTACAAAAGAGGCAAAGGCCATGTTGGACGATCTGGCAGACTATGGAGCTCCTGTGATTCTTTTTTCGGGTGGAGAACCACTCATGAGACCTGATCTCCTTGAATTAATTGGTTACGCCAAAGATAAGGGTTTGAGGGCCGTTATCAGCACAAATGGTACTTTAATTACACGAGATAAGGCAAATGAATTAAAAAAATTCGGACTTTCCTATGTAGGAATCAGTCTTGATGGTCTTAAAGAAACAAACGACCGTTTCCGCGGTATTCCCGGTGCATTTGATGCGGCTCTGGAAGGTATTAGGAATTGCATGTCTGTAGGTATTAAGGTAGGTCTGCG
>VGXX01000053.1 GCA_016873155.1 Planctomycetota bacterium
AACAGGCTAAAGGTATAATGCCCTGCATAATCCGGAGCAAGATCATTCGGCATAGGATCCAGCATGCCATCGTTGTAAAGGTCAGTTACGATCTTCATGGCCTCGCGCCATTTGGTAAAGCTTATCTTCACCGCCTCATCCATGGCCTCAAATTGGTCGGCAGCAAACCGGGGTGAATGGCATCCCTTGCAGGTGTTAATCCAATTCTGTCTTGATTCCTTAAATTTCGGCGCGCCTCGGTCTACGAGTGAGGTGCCCATGTGGCTGTTTATGGTGGATGCCTTTTGTGCGTTGTGCTCACCATCCTTCATGTGACAAAACGCACAGGTAGGAGTTTTATAATTTGCAGGCTTCAGGGGTTTCGACCAGTCCCACGTATGCTGTTCAGATTCGTAAATCATGCCGTGGTATGATTCCCGGTACATTTCATATTCATAGTGATCCAGGCCTGTGTGGCAAATGCCGCAATTATTGGGTTTTCTCGCCTCTGCCAAAGAAAAATCGTGTCTCGTGTGGCAACCATCGCAACGGTTCTCTGCAATGCCATGACATGTAGCACAGGCTGTTACCTCTGCTTCTGGTTTTGATATCTGCCAGGTAGCCTCCACCACACTGACGTGAAAGGCGTGCGTATGTGAACCAATTTTGCCGGCGCGATGTCCTGCCTGCTGTTCCGGATGACACTCACCACAATGCTTCCATGAGGGCATGTATAGCTGCTGATGATTGTTCCCGTGACATTTGTCACATCCTACGACACCCTTTTCTGTCGACGCATGTTTGCTCTTCTTCCATTGTGCAACGATTCCGGGTGTTTGCACTGTGTGGCACATTACACATTCTTCATGTTTAAATTCCCCGGACACGTTTAAATTTGGCGTGTAATAATGGTCTGGGTCATACCAGCGAATAATAGGTAAAAACTTAAACAGTTTTCCAAACTTACCCTCGCCGGGGAATACCTCTTCCGGGCCGGTATAAGTCGCCGTTAATCCTGCATGATAAAGGTCACCAGAGTTGTCCGGTCCTATTTTTTCTCCCGTAAGTTCAGAAATAATTTGTTGAATGGTTCTCTTGTCTTTTGGATGAGACGCTGTTTCCTCCTTCTTTACCGCGCGACAAGACTCCGCCTCCTTTTCCCCCGCAGGAGCAGAAACCTCCGGCTGTTTAGCAACAACGGTCTTTGCTTCCACCTGTGGAGAAGCAGTAACCTCTTTTTTCACACCCGGCTGTTCGCAACCTAACTGAATACAGCCAAACAGCGCTACGATACCCATAGCGACGGTGAATTTTATTCCCTTGCCCATATCCTTTTCTTCCTCCTTTCCAATTATTCTCGCTCAGCACATAAATAAAAAACGTATAAGATTACATTCTACGTCTATGATGTTATTTTTTTGTTATTTCCACCTTCCAGATTTCCGGCCCTTGTTCTATATATTTCCAGTCTAATTGCCCTGTACGCTCTGCATCCAACTGATACTTCAACGGCTTGGGGTCGTGGTCATTTATCAGCACCATCATTTCTCCCTTTTTCAGACTGTCAAATGTGTTAAAAATCTTTGGGTGTCTTTCTCTTGGCACTATATTTCTTACATCCAGTATAACAGGTTGTATCTTACTCATGCTTGCTCCTATTCAAATCAATTTGTTTATCCCACGCTTATAGCCAAAACGACCATTCTTTCCAAACACTTCATCCCCCTTGATGAACCCTCCGGGGCAATAACGATCATATCTTTTTCCATATCTATCTTCTTGTTATCAAGCGTAAATACGCCTTTACCTTCCTTCACATAAAAGATGCCGACACTATGACCTTCATGGGGAGGGATTTCCTGCCCCGGTTCCATGCAAATAAGGGGCATCTTTACCTTCGGTGAGGCGTAAAGAATGTTTGGAATAAAATGTTCTTTGTTGAATTTTATTTTTTCTTTTAAGTGTATAGGCTCCAAAGTTATTTTTTAACCTCCTCTTGTTTTGCCGCCTCGTTGAGTTCTTTAACGAACTTATCAACATCGGTGTTATGCATCATGCAGGCAAGGTTTATATCCTCGGTACCAAAGGAAGGGCAGTCGAAACAACCTTTCCCGAAATATTTCGTAAAAACCGCTTTTGTTGCGGGATATTTTTTTGTCACTTCTCCCGTACTCATTTTTTTCGTGATGAGAATTTCACCGCCCATAATTCCCCCTCCTCATAAAAACGCTAAAATGGTAAAAATTACTTATTGAAAATTTTCCCTCTGCATTTGTGGTCAATGACTCATGCCGTTCTTCTGCTAAAACTGACTCCTCAACAAATATTTCTGTATTCCGCATCCCAAGACTAACTTACCCCCGCAAGGGTGGAGTCCTGCTCCGCCATTTCAACCGGCGCAATATCTTCTATGCTCACCGGCAGACGCACGTTTTTCGGAAGCGGGTCAATATATTTTTTCCTGTACGCCTTACTCTGCATGCGGCACGTGGGGTATCGCTTGCTAAAGTCGGGATGCGTTACCATCTTCTTCCATATTTCCTGAATGGGCATCTCGCGCACATTCCCAAAATTAATCGGATTAAAATCGCAAGGATTGATGTCGCCGTATGCCGTCATATAAAATTGCGACTGAGCGCCGTAACAACCTACGCCTCTCGGTGAATTAATGATCGACATACAATTTATCCCCATAGGATGATCCATTTCGTGATATTTCCTGGTGATAGCAATAAGTTGTTTCCGGTCTTCTGCCGTCAATATTTTTGACGTGTCTTTTAAGAATCGACCCGATGGTATGCAATCAAAAATCGTGACCTCTGAAAACCCCTGATCTTGTGCAATCTTTAAAAGTTTCTCAACCTTTCCCGTCTTGATACTTTCGCTGGTTGCATACGTGGAAATCCCTGTTAAAATACCGGCCTTTCGGCATCGTTCAGCGCCTTCAAATGCCTTTTGATAGCATCCGGGCACTGCCCGAAATTCATTGTGCAGTTCAGGCTCACTGCTGTCTATGGAAATATTTAACGAAAACAGGCCTGCTTTAGCAAGTTTCCGGACATTTTCTTCCGTCAGGAGCAAGCCGTTGGTAAATATCATCGGAATTGCCTTGGTTTTATCCACATACCGGATGAGTTCGTAGAGATCTTCCCTAAGCAAAGGTTCTCCACCCACATAGATAATCAGGCTTGCGCCAAGATCGAGCGCCCCATCTACCACGGTCTTTATTTCCTCTACGGTGAGTTCTTTCTTCGCAGGGTCAATGAATGGGTCTGCGCTGCAATGAATACACTGGCACTGGCACTTATGAGTTATGGCCAGGTTAGCCGTAACAGGGAATGCCATCTTATACAACATCATTCTCAGCTTTCTCTCCAGAAATCTCATTCCTGCCTGGCTGGGAAAGGCCGGATTATACAGGTTATACACATGCATACCGTCAACCCTGGCAATCACCTTCAGGGAATTAATCTTCTCAAAAAACTGATCCACGTAAGGCTGAAGCATCTTGCCCAACACCCCTCCAGCCTTCCCGACGACCTTATTCCCAACGATCTCGGCTTCGATATGTAAAAAATCAAATGATGTCATTTTTTATCCTCCATGCCTGGTATGTGAGAGAGTTTGAGATTTTTCTTTATCTCGCACAAAATATCATTTGCGACCTCAATAGCCTTTAAGCCCTCCTCACCTGAAACTACGGGTTCTTTGTGCTTCACAATACAATCCACAAATGATTCAAGCTCCTTTTTTAACGGTTCATAATCGTCCATCTTGATATGCTCGATTTTTAACAGGTCGCCAAATACATAACTTCTCAAATCGGCGATGGTCGAAACATCCATTTCCGAGATATTTAAAGATTTTAATGTCAGCTCCGGCGACTTTTTATATATTAATGCTTCTTTCTTATGATAATCAATAGAAATATACGAATCCTCTGAAAATAGCCTCATTTTGCGCATGGGTGTGAGAGACACACGGCTTGCCGTTATATTTGCCACACACCCATTTTCAAACTGAATACGGACATTAGCAATATCCTCTTTATCTGAAATGACATTCACGCCTACGGCATCAAATTTCTTTACCTTAGAGCCCGTTACATGCAGGATAATATCGATATCGTGTATCATCAAATCCAGCACCACTCCTATATCCGCAGAGCGAAAAGTAAACGGACTTAGCCGATGACACTCGATAAATTTTGGATTAATGGAAAGTTTTTTTATAGCGACTATTGTAGGATTAAATCGTTCAATGTATCCTGCCTGAAGAACTATTTTCTTTTCCTTACTAATGCCTATTAATTCTCTCGCTTCAGACACCGTTCCCGTCATCGGCTTTTCGATCATAACATGAACTCCCCGCTGAAGGAATTCTTTTGCGATGGCATAATGAGATTTCGTGGGCACTGCTATGCTCACCGCTGCAACCTTATCAATCACCTCCTTATAATTCGAGAAATGACGTGTATTGTATTGTTGAGCAATTTTTTCTGCCTGTTTACTTTGTATATCAACCACTCCATACAACTCTACTCCAGGCAATTCTGCATAAACCCTTGCGTGCTCCTTACCCAGATGTCCAACACCAACCACAGCAACTTTTAATCTCTGCATGTTAATTCGTTGTTATTGCCGAATACCGAAAAGACTCGCGATACCTTCCGAACTTTCCCTTGTCCGCATTCCTTAAAAAAGTGACAAGATGTCTGATTTCCGGAGAAACATCATTTTGTCTTTCCATCTCTTCCATGGCCTTACTCCTGTTCAATTCATCGGAACGAAATAATGCCCGAAATGCCTTCTTGATTTCATCAATTTGTTCTTTTGAAAAACCCTCTCTCTCCAGTCCTACAACATTCACCTGCCGTATCTTTGCAGGATGGCCTTCTATAATCACGTAAGGCGGGACATCCTGAACAATCCGGGTATGACCTCCCACATAAGCATATCGTCCAATGGTCACAAAAGGCTGGATACCAACAAGCCCCATCAGCTTGGCGCCCCTCTCAATCATAATATGCCCTCCCAACAACACTCCATTCGCCAAAAGGACATTATCTTCTATGATGCAATCATGCGCAACATGCGCACATGCCATAAAGAAGTTATTATCCCCGACAACCGTTTTACCTCCGCCACCTGCCGTACCGGCATTAATCGTTACACCTTCCCGAACGACATTATTGTCACCCATTTCAAGAAATGTACACTCACCGCGGTATTTAAGGTCCTGCGGTTCTGCGCCCAAAACGGCATTAGGATGGATAATATTATTTTTCCCTATGGAGGTATTCCCCGTGATGGTAACATGGTTTTTTATAATCGTGCCCTCTCCAATCGTCACATGAGCGCCTATTATCGAAAAAGGCCCGATTTCGACTTCTTCCTCTAAAACGGCATCAGGGTGTACGATTGCTGATTTATGAATTTTCATCCCGTTTCCCCTTTTCTTTGCGTCATGCAACCTGTGCAATCTTTTCTGCTAATTGAACGTTCAGGGAATGCCCAGACCTGTTTGCAACGATGCGTCCCTGAATCACCACATTAGCCAGATAAAGATCGCCTATAAGATCCAAAATTTTGTGTCTAACAAACTCATCAGGAAACCGCAATTTTGCAGGTTTCATAGAAATCGGTTTGGTCATCTTTCCGTTTTCATGCACAATGATACTATTGTCATCCGTAACACCTTTTCCCAGACCATGCTTCTTAAACTCTTCAATATAAGTACTTAAACCAAACGTCCGGGCGGGCGCAATATCTCTGCAAAAATTCTCTTCAGTAATCTCAATATCGTAAGTTTGCCGCTTTATAAAAGAACCATTAAAATCCAGAGTATACGAAAATATCAATCCTTTTTCGCAAGGCACTGCCATAACACTCGCATCCCCGCTGCTAACCATAATCGGTGTCTTTACAACAAACACCTTCTTCTTCCCCCCAAGTTCGGCAGTGCCTGCTTTTCTGAGGACTTCCAAAAAAAGCTTTGCGCTCCCGTCTCCGGCGGGAATTTCCCTGCCATTTATTTCTATTTCGATATTATCGATCCCTAACCCGGACAAAGCCGCCATCAGATGCTCTACGCTTTCCACCTCGGCATCTTCGTTCTTCAGGAAAACGCGCTTATAGTTACTTAACAGGGAATGTACATGAGCGCGCACCCTCGGCCGATTGGGCAGATCTATACGGACAAAAGAGATGCCCGAATTCAACGGTGACGGCTTGAAATGGAGACTTGCGGACTCCCCCCTGAACATCCCGATTCCAGAGCATTCGACTTCCCTCCCAATTGTCTTTTGTGCGCTGTCCACGAACTACTTTCCCTTGCCCGTTTCGGAATATTTTTTGTTTAAGGTATCAATCACCTGATTTGTCATATCGATTGATTCAGAATGGTACAAAACGGTTTTTATCCCAACCTTAAACTGTAACTCAGAAATTCCGCCGCTCTGTAATTCCGGCTCTTCCTTTTTAATAATTAAATCATATTGCTCCCTCTTACCTATATCTTCAACCTCTTTGCAGACTTCTGTATAGAGACTGCCAAAATAGTCCTTATACTTTCTCATGATATTCTTCTCAGCAAATTTCGCGTAGGATTCCAACTCCATATTCTTTTTTTCAAAGGTTTCTTCGTCCCTTTTTCTTGCCTCACTCCCCAAATCCAGCAACTGTATCTTCTCATTTAAACTAACCAGTTCTTTTTTTTTGTCGTTAACAATCTTTTGATATTGTTTTTCCTGTTCTTTCAGTTGGGCATCAAACGTTTTCCGTTTTTCGTACTTCTCAAACACATTGTTTAAATCAACTACGCCCACCTTTAAGCCCCTTGAAGACGAACCTGACGCACTCTGTTCTTTCGCCGCCTGCACATCACTCAAAGAAAACAAGCACAGGCACGCAATGCTTGCAATAATGCCAAAAACAACCTTTATCTTTCCAATATTCTTCTCATATAATTTTTCTAATTTCATAATTAAAAGCTGCTGCCTCCTCCGAAATTAAACGAAAATGCCTGGAGCTCGTCCCCTTTCTCTTTTATAACGGGAATGCCGTAATCAATCGCTATCGTAGAACGCCCGAGAAAAGGAATATTCACTCTTAATCCAACTCCCGTTGACAACCTGATGTTATCCAAATTAATATCACTGACTTTTTCATCGGCCTTTCCAGTGTCAATAAAAACTGCTGCACGAAGAATATCTTTATATATGGGAACAAGGTACTCTGCATTCATTACAACCAATATATCACCGCCAACCTGGTCCCCTGTTTTCTCATCAACAGGCGCTACACCTCTATACTCAAATCCTCTCAGAGATCCGTAACCGCCGGCAAAAAACCTTTCAAATACAGGAACTTCACTTCCAGACGTTGGCTCTACAATACCAAAGGTACCTCCATAAGCAATGACGTGTTTACCCCATTTAGGCACCTCAAAGAGTGTGTTGTATCTTGTCGTCTGGAATTTATACTTTGCTATATCCACATCTAACCCTGCAAATTCAAGAGAAGATTCCCCTTCGTATCCCTTTGACGGCATGTATATATTATCAGTTTTAATTATATTCGCTGATAACGTAATACCTGCCTTCAGATGACTTCCCTCCACATCCAGTACGTCTTGTGGGGTATCTTCCTCATCGTCCCATCTTTCCATATCAATGATCTCAAATGCCGGGCTTAACCTTACAAAAAAATCTCTCTGGATTTCTCTTCCTACAGAAACCCTTGAACCCATGTTTTGCTGCTGATATTCTTCATACCATCTAAGATAATTAAACAAACTCACCCCGGCGCTGTAAGGAGAGTCGAACACCGAGGGGTTGGTTAACGATAACATGATTTCTGTCCTGTAAAAACCAGGACTAAACCGCAAAGTCAATATCTCTCCCGCTCCACGGAAGGCGTTGCCCTGCAGAAAATCATTCCAGCTTTTTGGCAGATCAAAGACATCGAAATTCCTGTCGGTATAAGAAATATCACCAAATGCCCCAATGTTTGCGCCATAACCGCCGCCGAACCGTAACATTCCGGTTCTTCCTTCTTTCACGTCTATTAATACGTTTTGTTTGTTGGCTTCAGAGCCAGGTTCAAAATTAATCCCCGCAGGCGCGCCCGATTCCATATCAAAATATCCGGTATTTGTTAGACGCCTCTGACTGTCGCGTATTTTTTCCGTATCCAGCCTTTCGCCGGGATTAAATGTTACCTGCCGCCGAATGACGTTGTCTCTCGTCTTATCATTCCCTGATATTTTAATCTTTTCGATATAATATCTGTCCTTCTCGTCTACGGTAAAAGAGACATCCACCTTTGTACCTTCAGCACTAAAGACGTGTTTTTCTTTGACAGAAGCAGCAATATATCCCTGTTCTCCGTAAGTCAAACGGAGTTGATAGGTATCTTTGTCGACCGCATCCAGAAAGAAAGGGCCGCCTTCCTTCAATTTCAACTTCTCCTTCAATTCTTCCTCGGTAAAAAGCGTTTCCCCCTCTATTCGCAAGTTCTCAACATAATATCTTTCCCCTTCTTTTACATGAATATTTAAGAACATTTTGGTATTGTCTTCGCTATAGGTCATATCCCACCCGACATCGACATCCAACCAGCCGTTATTCATGTAAAATTCTTCTACTTTACTGATATCGGATTCGAACTTTTTTTGTTCAAACCGTCCCGGAAATATAAATGCAGGGAAACGCTTCTGGCGGCTTTCCATCTGTTTCAGGAGTTTTCTACGCTTAAAATTATTATTACCGGTAAACGTTATCTCCACAATGCGAATTTTAGGACCTTCTTCAACATTAAAAACAACGACCGTTTTACCGTCTACCACTTTACTTTCCGCATGTACCTGGACACGATGAAAGCACTTTTTAATGTAAAGTTCTTTAATTTTGTCTTCGTCGAGTTTCAGGAGATAGGGCTTTACGTAATCCCCCTCTTTTATTTCGATTTGCTTCTTGAGATTTTTGGTTTTAATTTTTTTATTCCCTTGAAACTGTATCTCATCAATTACTGCGCGTTCGGTGACAAGAAACACAACCTTCAGCCCATCTCTCAGCTCTTCAAGTTCGACTCCTATATTGTCAAAGAACCCTAACGACCAAATCGCATCCACGTCCTGACTTACCAATTGCGGATCATAAGGGTCGCCTTCACGCGCGCGAATGCTGTTCCTTATTGCGGTCGTACTTATCCGCTGATTGCCTTTGATTTCAATTTTTTTAATAATACGGGTAAACTTTTCCTGAGTTTCAGCATAAGCTATCTTTGCATAGCTGAAATATAAGGTTATAACAAGCGCTACGATGATACTCGTTGCCTGCAATAAAACCCTGTTCGATTTCATTTGTTACCCATGGATGCTAAACTCTCAAAACGCATAAAGTGAGACAGAAATGCCAATTTTACGACCCCTGTTGGCCCGTTGCGCTGCTTTGCAATAATGAGTTCTGCCGTATTATCCTTATCAGGATCATAATAATTATCTCTGTGCAAAAGGGCAATAACATCCGCATCCTGTTCGAGAGATCCCGATTCACGTAAGTCTGACATCCTGGGCCTATGCCCCTCTCTTGATTCCACAGACCTATTTAATTGAGACACGGCAATTACCGGTATCTTCAATTCCCTGGCAAGTGATTTTAAACCTCTTGAAATTACTGAAATTTCCTGCTGGCGATTCTCCGCCCGCGAGGACTCCATTAACTGTAAATAATCCACAGCAACCAGTTGAATATCATATTGCGCCTTCAACCTGCGTGCCTTTGCGCGTATTTCCAGCACCGTAAGACCGGGGGTGTCGTCTATAAAAATCGGCGCTTCAGAAAGCGAACCAAGCCCATATGAAAGATCACTCCACTGTTTATCATCTAAAAAACCCATGCGCAGCTTGTGCGCATCTATCCGCGCATGCGAGCAAAGCATATTTTGCGCCACCTGCTGTGCCGACATTTCTAAGGAAAATATCACAACCGGTTTCTTCTCTACCACCCCAACGTGTTCGACGATATTCAGCACAATGCTCGTCTTTCCCATACTCGGCCTTGCAGCGACGATAATAAGCTCTGAGGGCTGCAATCCGCAGGTAAGATCGTCCAAATCATAAAATCCGGCAGACAATCCTGTCAATCTGCTTTGTCTGTCATGTAAATTTTCAATGCGGCTGAATGTTTCTTTGAGGATTTCGTTTAACTTTGTCGATGCGGTATTAAATTTCTTTTGGGTGATATCAAAGATAGCCCGTTCCGAGGCATCCAACAAATGCTCGGTATCTGTGGACTCTTCGAAGGATTGTTTTTGTATGGTAGCTGCAACCTCGATCAGATTTCTTTTTATGGCTTTTTCACGTACTATATTCGCATAATATTCTACATTTCCTATGGTAGGGACGGACTCCTCTAATTCCATTAAGTATTCCACACCGCCGACTTTTTCCAACAGCGAACGCTTTTTCAATTCCTCCCGGAGAACGACTAAATCAACCGGCTGTCCCTTATCATAGACATCGACTATCGCCTGATAGAGTTCCTGGTGCGCCGTTTTGTAAAAACTCAGCTTAT
Organism: Planctomycetota bacterium; assembly: GCA_016873155.1. GTDB lineage: Bacteria > Planctomycetota > Brocadiia > Brocadiales > Brocadiaceae > Wunengus. The sequence goes on from VGXX01000053.1 coordinate 10,556, forward strand.
TCAATATGGGTATAACCAGACTGATAACCTCGTTATCCAGTATCATTGCACCCAGGACACTCATCTCTGCCTCAATACTTTGAGGCATCGTGCGTTCAAGTATGGACTCAACAACCATCAGTCGCTACCTTAAAAAAACTATACCTTCTCTGACTGAACCACATCCTCATTCACCACCGTCACCTTACACTTTGTTTGCATTTCTATATTCAGGGCAATCGTAACATCAAACTCACCGCAGACTTTTATTGGACTATCCAATTTCACCATCTCTTCATTTACGGGATATCCTCCCTTTGCAAGCACCTCTGCGATATGAACGGACGTGACAGAGCCGAAGAGTTTGCCTTCTTCATTTGCCTTTGCAGGAATCATGCAGGAAGCTGTAGAAAGTTTTTCTAATACCCCCACCAACCGCTCCCTCTCTTCCTTCAACTGCAACTCCATTTTTACCTTTTCTTTTTCTATCTGCTTTAAATTGGCAGGAGAAACATTTGTTGCTAACCCTTTGGGCAGCAAATAATTTCTGGCATACCCCTCCTTTACTTTCACAACATCGCCAATTCTGCCAAGTTTATCTACATTTTTCTTCAACAACAATTCCATGATTATATCCTCCTAAGCCACATACGGAAGTAGCGCCATAAACCTCGCCCTTTTAATAGAAACCTTTACCGAATGCTGGTGATGGGCGCAGTTTCCGGAACGCTTTCTGGAGAAAAGCTTTCCTTGAGAAGTTGCAAGCTTCGGTAAATATATCGCATCTTTGTAATCTACTTCATCAACACCCATCCTGCAAAACCGGCACTTACTCGTTTTGTTAAACTTTTTTTTACTCATACATTTCTATCCTTCTATGAAAATTCTATGAAACTATTCCCCGTTTTCACGAGGACAAGACTAAAATGGTATTTCTTCATTATTAATATCCAGATTCACATCTTCTGGCATGATGTTAGGTGATTTACCCTCTTTGGATGTTGAGCCGGTTTCTCCTCCCGGGCGTTTTGCGGAGACTCCAATGAATTGGAAATTATCCGCAACAACACGGAGCGTGCTTCGTTTTTGTCCATCCTTAGTTTCCCATTGATTAAATTGCAAACGACCTTCAATAAAAATCGGACTCCCTTTACTAAAGTATTCGCCTACAACTTCTGCCCTGCGCCCGAAGATACTGATATCAACGTAACACACTTCTTCCTTTTTTTCTCCACTTTTGGCAGTCCACGCACTATTGATCGCTATTCCAAAGCTTGCAACCGCTAATCCTGCCGGGGTGTATCTCAACTCCGGGTCCCGGGTGAGATTCCCCATAAGAAACACTTTATTAAGGCTTGCCATACCTCAACTCCTACGAAAAAACCTATGCTTCTTCTGCAAGTTTAACAGTCACCTCGTTTTCAGCCGATATATCAACGACCGGTATCTCAGGTATTTTATCAACATCCTTTTCTACTGCCGGCACAACGGCGCCTATCTGAGACAAATCTTCAATCTTATCGTCTTTTACAATCAAAAAACGCACAACATAATCAGAAAGGTGGAAATCTCTTCTAACCGTTGCGATGGCTGAATTTTTAGCATTAAAATGGATTAACAAGTACGTCCCGCGCTTGTGACCCTTGACTTTATATGCCAATTTTTTTTCGCCCCACTTTTCGGTTTTTAGTATCTCCGCACCGTTCTTTTGCAGGATATCATGAATGTGTTTGACCACATTATCCCACTCTGTGGTGGCATGTGCATTATCAATTAAAAACAACCCTTCGTACATCCTCAAATTCTATTCCTCCTACTTTGACATTTATACTATAAAATACAAAACTGTTTTATACCTTTATATACACACCAAAAGGTCAATTAAATTTATTCATACAAGCTTCGATGCCTTCAAACAGCCAGGTTTTTAATGCCTTACAGGCATCTTCAATAGCTTCTTCTTTCATGCATTCTTCTTCTTTAGAAAATGTGGAGAGGACATAATCACTCGGATCTCCATCCGCAGGTCGCCCTATCCCAATTCTTAGACGAGAAAAAGCCGTAGAACCCAGGCGGTCTGCGATAGATTCCAGTCCCCGATGTCCCCCACACCCGCCACTGCGTCTAATACGTATTTTCCCCACCGGAATATCCAGATCATCGCATACGACCATGAGATCCTGCAAGGGGCATTTATACATATCTACGGCTTCTTTCACAGCAACCCCGCTCAAATTCATAAATGTCTGCGGTTTCAACAGGATAACGTCTTCCTGATCCACTAACTTCTTACAAAAAAAAGACTGGAATTTTTTTTGAATACACGCCGTTTCAAGTTGCTGCGCAAGGCGGTCTATTGCCATAAAACCCAAATTGTGTCGCGTCTTTAAATACTTTTCCCCGGGATTGCCCAGACCAACAATAATCTTCATGAGCACATACCACGTTAAGTCTTTTTCGCAGACTCCGCAGCAGCTTCTTCTTCTCCCTCTTTTGGCTTCTTGGTAATAACTTCCGGTTCGGCCAGTAATTCCTCTTCCGGTACAGCCTTAGCTTCTACAATCTGGTGCACAGAGGCAACGACTGATTCTGGGTCTGATGTATATTGAATACCTTCCAGTACGGGCAATTCCTTAACGTGAATCACCTTACCTACTCCCAGTTCAGATATGTTTACTCTTATTTTCTCAGGAATAGCCGTTGGAAGACATTCTATTTCTACGTCCTTCATAACGTGGGTCAACACACCGCCTTCCTTCACTCCTACAGACTCTCCGTGTAACTCAATTGACACCCGCAGTTTTACCTTTTCCGTCAAATCAATCCGCGAAAAATCTACATGAAGCACACAGTCTAAGATATTATCATATTGAACATCCTTTATAAGCGCAGATTCTTTCTTATTATCAACGGTTAAATTAATCATCCTTGTCCCGGTATGCAGGAGGCGAGTAAAATCGTGCTCATTCAGACAGAGCATAACATTATCCTGTTTATGCCCATATAATATAGCCGGGATTTGTCCGGAATTTCTAAGCTTTTTAACAGCCTTACTACCCTTTGTCGTTCTTTTTTCCGCCTTTAATTCTAAAATTTTCATCTATTTTTACTCCCAAAAACAAAATTTATTAAACAAACAGAGAACTCACCGATTCATGGCGGTGAATTCTCATTATCGCATCTCCTAAAAGTCCAGAAATAGACAATATCTTTATTTTATCATTCAATCCTTTTGCCTTTTCAGAAAGAGGTATTGTATCGGTTACCACGATTTCCTTAATGGGCGCGGCTGACAGTTTTTCTATTGCAGACCCACAGAACACAGGATGGGTTGCGCCTACATAAATATCTTTTGCACCCCGTTCTTTGAGCACATTCGCTGCCTGAGCAATCGAACCTCCTGTAGCAATTAAATCATCAATCATTATCACATTTTTATTCGCTACGTCGCCTATTACGAATCCAATTTCCGTTTCATCAGGCCCTACCCTTCGCTTATCCACGATGGCCATCTTTATCCCCAATTTCTTGGAATAATTTCTGGCCAGTTTTATACCTCCCACGTCCGGCGTCACCACCACCAGGTCTGCCGGAGCCAACCTCTCGAAATATTTTGATATTACCGGAAAGGCAAGCAAATGATCAACGGGGATATCAAAAAAACCCTGGATTTGAGCAGCATGCAAATCGACCGTAAGCACACGATCGGCGCCCGACTCCGTTATAATATTCGCAACTAATTTTGCGGTTATAGGTACCCGCCCCTCGTCCTTTCTGTCTTTTCTTGCATACCCATAATACGGTAACACTGCCGTGATACGCGCAGCCGATGCTCTTTTCAGACAATCTATAAATATAAGCAGTTCCGTCAAATTCTCATTAACAGGCGGACATGTCGGTTGCACCAAAAACACATCCGCGCCACGAACATCCTCATTCACCTTCAGGTCAATTTCACCGTCGGGAAAACGGCCCACATAGGCGTTTCCCAGTTGAATCGACAGGTGTTCGCAAATTTTCCTTGCCAGAGCAGGATTTGCATTTCCTGAAAAAATCTTTAAGTGATTTATTTCCTCCAGCCTTCTTTTCTTATCCATATTTATCCTTCTATCCTAGAAAAAAGACCTGTTTTGTCCATCATGCCAGAAACCTCCATATCATCCTCTATCTTTGTACCCGCCTTTATATACGCAAAAGGACCGATAGAACATCGTTGGCCAATAACTACATTTTTACAAATATAAGTAAAAGGATATACCTTAGTTCCCTCACCGATCTCGACGCGATTTTCAATAAATGTGCTTGCAGGGTCAACCATAGTTATCCCTTTATCCATAAAATAACGCACAATTTCATCGCGTCTTATTTGGTTGACAACCGCCAACTCCCCCTGGGTGTTTATCCCTAACACTTCAGTGGTATTTATAGTCTCAAGCCCCTCGATTTTCTTTCCCTTACGGTAAAAGATCGAAATAATATCGGTCAAATAAAACTCGCCTTTTTTATTCCGGGGCGCTATTTCGCTCAAACCCTCCAAAAGGGATTTTACCTTAAAAACATACATACCTACGTTGATTTCTTTTATTTGTAATTCTTCTGCGCTCGCTTCGCTTTCTTCTATAATTCCTTTTATACGCCTATGAGCGTCTCTTAAAATCCGACCATATCCTTCAGGGCTGTCCAGGAAGGCTGTCAATAATGTCAAATCTGCATCAGCCTCTATATGTGCTGCAATCAGTCCTTTCAGCGTCTGCGTCTTAATAAGAGGAGCATCCCCATTTAACACCATGACGACATCCGTAAGACCGGGAAGAAGGTGACTGGCTGACAAAACGGCGTGCGCAGTCCCCAATTGTTCCCGTTGCTCTACAATTTTGACAGATACTCCCTTAAGGCTATCTTTTACTTCTTCTTTTTTATCTCCTACAACTACCATTATCTCCGGAATTTCTGCGTTTTGCACTGCCTCAATCACACATTCCAAAAGGGTAATTCCACATACCTCATGGAGCACCTTGTGTCTGGCAGACCGCATACGCGTCCCTTTTCCGGCAGCAAGAATGACCGCTGTGGCTTTTTCCATCATTTCCCCATTTCCATGAGGACAAGCATGACATTCAGTAAAAGATGCAAAATTAAATAAACTTCTCTACCTATAAAATACAATGGCTACCCGGGGAGGACTCGAACCTCCAATGAGAGAACCAAAATCTCTAGTGTTACCATTACACCACCGGGTAGCAATCCTGTTACAGAAGGTTTTAAATACGCAAAACACCCCGCAAAACCTTTTCTATCCTGCCGCTAACACCGCCCCCTTATCCGCAGACGTCACACATCTTGCATAACGAGCAAGCATGCCCTGTGCTATCTTTGGTTTAGGAGGTGTCCATTTCGCTTTCCGCTTTGCGAGCAATTCTTCTGTAATATTTATATCTAATTTCCGATTTGGTATGTCTATAACTATTTCGTCGCCGTCCTCCACCATCGCAAGAGTACCGCCAACCATCGCTTCAGGAGACACGTGTCCAATGCAAGGCCCCTGGGTACCTCCAGAAAAACGCCCATCGGTAACCAATGCCACCGATTCCCCCAAGCCCATTCCCACAAGCGCTGCTGTAGGCGCCAACATTTCTCTCATCCCCGGCCCCCCACGCGGCCCCTCGTATCGTATCACTACTACCATACCTTCTTTGATCTGTGAATTCATAATAGCCTTCATCGCAGATTCCTCACTGTCGAACACCTTCGCCTTACCCCGAAACTGCATCATCTTCTCGGATACAGCGCTCTGTTTAATAACAGCGCCATTTGGCGACAAGCTTCCATACAAAACGGCAATCCCACCTTCCTTATGATACGCCTTTTCTTTTGTACGGATAATTTCTTCGTCACAAACCTCCGCTTTCTTTGCTATTTCTTTTATACTCAAACCACTAACCGATAAACCGTCGTTTAAGTCGTTATAAAAACGCTTCATCACAGCGGGAATCCCACCCGCATAATATAAATCTTCCAGTAAATATTCACCCCCTGGCTGCAAGCTTGTAATATGGGGGGTTTTCGCGCTAATCGTATCGCACAACTTCAAATCAATTTCCACACCCGCCTCTTTGGCAATCGCAGGAATATGTAAACATGAATTTGTAGAGCCGCCGATGGCCATATCAATCATAATGGCGTTCTCAAAGGCTTTTTGAGTCATAATTTTTCTGGCGGTAACGCCATTTCTAACCAATTCCACAATCTGCTGCCCGCTTTTATAAGCAATCCGCTCCTTCTCAGAAGAAATTGCCAAACATGCAGCACATCGTGGCAATGACATTCCTAACGCCTCAGAAACACACGCCATGGTATTCGCGGTGTAAAGTCCCTGACATGAACCAGGGCCCGGACACGCCTCCATCTCAAGACAGGATAGCTGGTCATCTGTAATCTCCCCCTTACGCCTTCTTCCCACTGCTTCAAAGGTGTCTTTTACCAAAGACAGCT
>VGXX01000054.1 GCA_016873155.1 Planctomycetota bacterium
TCGCCATTCGACACACGTCACTATTTCTAAAAACTTACAAAAAGAAGTTTTTACGGGGTAATACTATAGGGACACGAAGACACAAAGAAAAAATCTTAGTGACTTGGTGACTTTGTGGTAAACTCTCTATATCCTCTGCGCCCCTGTGGCAAAATTATTTTTGGATGGGAAATTGTATGATTAAGATAAAGGTGAAACCGGAAGATTTTGTTGTTGAAGAGGCAGCAGACCTTCCCTTTGAGAAGGCCGGGAATTTTTGCGTCTACCTGCTCAAAAAAAGGGGATGGAATACCGTTGACGTTTTAAAAACCCTTTCGAAGAAACTCAACCTGCCGTCCTCGGATTTTTCGTACGGCGGCAAGAAGGATAAATACGCCCTTACGGCGCAGTATATCACGATCGGACGGCAGGGCTACAAACGAACAACCACCCCTGTTTCCCCCCCTTCGCAAGGGGGGGATGAAGGAGGGGTAAAAAAAACGCAGGTTATGCGTCGAAGTTCACGATTTCCTTGGGTGGTGAATCCGGCAGAGATTGAAAGGCTTATTCCAACGAAATTAGATAAGGAAAACTATTCACTCAGTTTTGTGGGACGCATGGATAGACCTATGGGACCAGACCTCATTAAGGGTAATAAATTTCATATCGTTGTAAGAAATCTTACAGCACATGAGTTAAGGTCAGCGCTCAATGAGATTGAGTGTGTAAAAATAGATGGTTATCCCAATTATTTCGACGACCAGCGATTCGGCAGTTTTGATGGACGGCAGGGATTTGTTGCAGAAAAGGTTATTAAGAAACACTACAACGGCGCATTGAAGATATACTTTTCCCGTATCCATCCTGAGGATAGTAAAGACGAAAAGGAACACAGAAAATTCATTTACGAAAACTGGGGTAACTGGCAGGCATGTATTACAAGGGCTACGGGCAGGTTCGAGAAAGAGGCGTTCCTTTATCTGGAGAAACATCCAAAGGGATTCGTTCCGATCCTACAGAGAATATCACATGAAGAAATGGTGCTCTTTTTTTCTGCATATCAATCACATCTGTGGAACGAGGTTTTAAGGAAGATCATACGTTCGGTTGGCGGCGATAGCTCCATGTTAGGGGATTCCAAAGCTGAGATTCTTCGTCGTTTCATTCCTCAGAATGACACTATTCGTCATTCTGAGCAGGGCGAAGAATCTGATTTGAAAATTTCCAAAGGGATCGCAGGGGATTATGTGTTTTATACGCAGTTAGATGACAGGAGCAAGGCGTATCTAAACACGTTAGTTATCCCCATGCCGGCATCCAATATCACGATGCCCGATACCTTCACAGAAACCCTTTACTCGGAGGTTTTAAAGGAAAATGACATAACGTCTCCCATGTTCAATATAAGAAAGATACGACAGGCATTTTTCAAGGGCATTGACAGAAAGGCCGTTGTGACCCCGGAGGAACTGTCTGTTGATCATTCAGAGGATGAAATTTATCAGGGCAAGAAAAAGTTAGTCCTGGATTTTTTTCTGCCAAGAGGGTGTTTTGGAACCATATTTATCAAGCGGATATTCAGTTAATTCAGGAAAAATAAACCACAGCGTGGCACAGAGCCACAACCAAAGAAACCACCCCTCAATCCCCTCCTTCTCAAGGAGGGGACAAAGGGGAGGTAAAATATTTTACACAAAAATCTTTGCTAAAACTTGTCCTCATGTAAATGGAGAAAGCAAGGTTTTATAAATTTGTAGTACAGAGAAAAACCTTTAAATATATTTTTTGTTGACATCGTTATGCCAATTTAGGCATAATGATTAATAAAATTGTTATGAAAGCGAAATTTAAGATATGGTTAGAAGAAAAGGGTGGTGTGGCCTTTGCCGAAGGCCGAAGGATGCTGCTGGAAGCAGTGGACCGACTGGGGTCTTTGAACGCAGCAGCGAAGGAATTGGGTATGTCGTATCGGGCAGCCTGGGGGAAAATCAAGGCGACAGAAAAAGCGCTGGGCATAAAATTACTGGAGGTTACCACAGGAGGAAAGGGTGGCGGCGGGGCAACCCTGACACCCGAGGCAAAGGAACTGGTCTCGAAATATAAGCAATATATAGACAGGATGACCTTTTTGGTGGAAGGGGAATACATTCGAATTTTTGAAAATTTCGAAATCCGAATATCTAAATCCAAAACAAATTCAAATACTAAATGACAGAAATTTAAAAACAGAGTTTAAAGATTTTTAGCATAGCGCTCTGATATCTAATATGGCAAACAGGCTTTGCGGAAAAATTGTCAATGTGGCTCAAGGTCAAATCCACGCCCACGTGCAAATTTTGTGGAAGGAGATACCCTTGAGTGTCATTATTACAAGAGCTTCCTGTGAGGATATGCACCTTTCGGTGGGAGATACTATTTCTGTGCTTGTCAAGGGTACGGATATTATGCTCGCAAAATCCTTTTCGGGGATGCTGAGCGCAAGGAACAGGGCAATGGGCATTGTAAGACAGATTATTCAAGGGGATGTGTTATCAAAGGTTTTTGTAGAATCTCAGGGAGATATGCTCCATGCCTTTATTACCAATACTTCTTTGAAGGAAATGGATATTCGCGAGGGTGATGAAGTTACGGCAATTGTAAAATCAACGGAATTAATATTATCAAAGGAAGCTTAGCCATGAAGCAAATGAATAACATTTCACCCCCTCCCCTAACCCCTCCCACCAGGTATGGGGAAAAACGTTTCCTCCCCCTGTCCCCCTCACTGATGGGGATAAAGGGGGCGGGAAGAAGGTTTAGGTAGGGGCGAACTGTTATGCAAATGAAAGTATTGCACTATAAAAATTTCTTCTTTTGGCAAGTTTTTTACCACCCCTTCATCCCCTCCTTCGCAAGGAGGGGAAAGAGGGATGTCCTATGGTTGCGACTATGCACTGTAGTGATGTTTTTGATGACATGGCTTCCCGATATTGCTAAGGCGGATGAAAAGATACTTATTGCTGCAGCCTCTGATTTGAATTTTGCCATGAATGAGATTTCTAGAGCCTTTGAAAAGGTACACCCAGGCGTTAAGGTAGAAGTTTCTTATGGCTCGTCGGGTAATTTTTATGCACAGATCAAACAGGGCGCACCTTATGACATATTCTTCTCTGCTGACGCGTCTTATCCAGCGCTTCTCGAAAATGAAGGTTTTGCGGTAAAAGGTCAGCGAGAACTTTATGCCATTGGGAAGATTGTGCTCTGGATTCCCAAAAAGTCAGCACTAAATCCCCAGAAAGGTTTAAATCTGGTTTTAGAGCCTGAGTTGAAAAAACTGGCCATTGCAAACCCTAAACACGCGCCTTACGGACGGGCAGCAGAGGAGTCTCTTCGATATTATGGGCTATGGGATAAGGTTCGGGACAAGCTGGTCTTTGGTGAAAATATCTCACAAACGGCACAGTTTGTTCAAACGGGTTCCGCTGATGCGGGTATTATTGCCATGTCTCTGGCAATTTCTCCCAGCATGGCTGAGAGTGGAAGCTATTGGGTTATTCCCACCGAATCGTATAGCAGGCTGGAGCAGGGATATGCCGTATTGCAAAGAGGCAAAGGCAAATCCAGCGTAAAGACTTTTTTAGAATTTGTTCAAGGAAAGAAGGGGAAAAAAATACTTTCTGATTTTGGTTTTATTCTACCCTAACATCAAATGAATTTTGCGGCGCCGCTTCTCTTATCTTTAAAACTTTCCCTCATTACCATGATCTCCTTGTTTATCGTGGGTATTCCGGCAGCCTACTGGCTTGTTTTTTCAAGGGTGCGATGGAAGTTTCTTGTAGAATCCGTTGTCGCCCTGCCGCTTGTCCTTCCACCAACGGTTTTGGGTTTTTATCTCCTCATGATTGTCGGAGGCAATAGTTTCATCGGCCGATGGTATGAGGTTGCATTCAATAAGACGCTTGCATTTTCCTTTGAAGGGCTTGTTTTGGGCTCGTTTATTTACAGCCTGCCCTTTGCCGTACAGCCCTTTCAAACAGCCTTTGCAGGGGTTGACAGAAAATTGATCGAGGCATCATGGTCATTGGGCAGATCTCATTTGTACACCTTCTTTTTTGTTATCCTGCCTCTGTCCCGCCAGGGAATCATTACGGGTTGTGTGCTTTCCTTTGCCCATACGCTGGGCGAATTTGGAGTCGTGCTCATGATTGGCGGAAATATTCATGGTATAACAAAAGTGGCTTCGGTAGCCATCTATGACGAGGTGCAGTCGCTGAATTATGGAATCGCAAATATATATTCGGCGATCCTATTGTCCTTTTCATTCATAATACTTGCCGCAGTTTATTTTATCAACAGAAGATTCGTACGGACTATCTAATGTGCTGAATATTTCACTTCAAAAAACCTGGAAAGAGTTCGGGCTGGACGTGTCCTTTGAAATTCCCCGTGGAAAGGTAACGGCATTATTTGGGCCTTCTGGCGCCGGCAAATCAAGCATCCTGCGCATTATTTCCGGTTTGGAAACAGCCGATGGCGGAATAATCTTACATGGAAGAGAAGTCTGGTTTGACGATAAACAAAAGATTCATCTTCCACCCCAGCGGCGTTCCATCGGCTTTGTATTTCAGGACTTTGCCTTATTTCCCCACCTAACGGTGGAGAGAAATGTTGCATATGGAATAAAAGAAAAAAGAAGGTTGAACGAATTAAAAGATTTGATATCCCTTGTAGGTTTATCCGGCTACGAACGCTATTATCCCGCTCAGCTATCCGGGGGGCAAAAACAACGGGTTGCTTTGATTCGAGCACTTGCCAGGAAACCCGACCTCCTTTTGCTCGATGAACCGCTTTCTGCCCTTGACTGGGAGACACGCAGGCAGTTGCAGGAGGATTTAAAAAAGATTATAAAACAGTTTCACGTGACAACTCTTTATGTGACCCATGATGTAACTGAGGTTTATAAACTGGCAGACTATGTGGTTGTGCTGGAATCCGGTCGGGTTGTCAAACAGGGAACACCGGAAGAAGTTTTCCTGGGGAAAAAATTAAGCACCCGCATCCAGATTGTTGGAAAGGTCGTCAGCATAGAATCCGACCCGATTATGGCCGTTGTTACCGTATTGCACGATGATCAGTATTTTAAAACCCTGATCGATACAGAAGAGGTCGGTAGGTTGAATTTAAAAATCGGGAATGACGTCGTTATCGGCGCTAAATCTTCCGATGTAATCTTGTTTAAAGTCTTAACACAATCTTAACACAATCTTAATATTCCCTTAATAATTATGAGATAAAAGGTTCGTTTAAAATGATTTTCTGAACATTCCTCTTAAATCTTTCCGCAATTATCTCCCGTATTTATTTTAGGAAGCGTTCGAGATGAAGGTTGAACACGATATAAAAGGGCAGCAAAAAACAAAGGTAAAATTAGAGGGTCTGACCTTTTATTATGGGAAATACAAGGCCATAAACAACGTTTCCATGGAGTTCTTTGAGTGTAAGGTTACGGCTATCATAGGACCTTCAGGATGTGGAAAGTCAACCTTGATTAAGTCGATTAATCGCATCTCTGAGATTACGAATGAGGTGCAGGTCGAGGGAAGAGTTTTACTGGATAATAAAAACGTATACGACCGCGACATAGACCTTGTCGATCTCAGACGACGCGTAGGCATGGTATTTCAGAGACCCAATCCCTTTCCTAAATCTATTTACGATAATGTGGCCTTCGGTCCAAGGCTATCCGGGGTGAATAATAAGAAACGATTGGATGAGGTCGTGGAATATAGTTTGTCCAAGTCAGCCCTCTGGAATGAGGTCAAGGACCGGTTGAATCAGAGCGCTATCGGACTTTCCGGGGGACAACAACAACGGTTGTGCATAGCGCGCGCACTGGCAGTAGACCCCGAAGTCCTGCTCATGGATGAACCCTGTTCGGCGCTCGACCCAACGGCAACGGCGAGGATTGAAGAGTTAATCGAGGATTTAAAAAAATATTACACGATAGCGATTGTCACTCATAATATGCAGCAGGCGGCGCGTATTTCTGATTATACAGGATTTTTATTGAATGGACAGTTGATAGAGTATAATATAACTACGGAGATATTTACAAACCCTGATAATAAAGTTACGGAAGATTACATCACAGGGCGATTCGGATAGTTTATGGAAAGACATTTTGATCAACAATTAGGGGCGCTTAGGAAAAATCTCATCCAGATGGCCTCCGGCGTAGAAGCGGCAATTGCCAATGCCGTGAAATCACTGATCGAGAGGAATAGTGAACTGGCGCGTCTCGTTGTGCAAAGCGATGAACAGGTAGATGCCCTGGAATTGGAGATTGACAAACAATGCGTGGATTTGCTGGCATTGCGACAGCCTCTGGCTATCGACCTTCGGTTTATTACATCGTCAATCAAGATTACAAACAATCTTGAGCGCATGGGCGACCTTGCCGTCAATATTGCTGAACGGGTAATTCCCCTTTGCCAGGAGCCGCAACTGAAACCACTCATTGATATTCCAAGGATGGCAACGATTACCCAGACTATGGTTAAGGACAGTATTGACGCCTTTGTAAACCGGGACACAGAACTGGCACGTTCTGTATACGAACGAGACTCAACCGTAGATGCCCTGAATGACCAGATATTCCGGGAACTCTTGACCTATATGATGCAGGATCCGGCAAATATAACGCGGGCAGTCCACCTGATCCTGATTTCCCGTCATCTGGAAAGGATCGCCGACCACTCAACCAATATTGCCGAAGAAGTCGTATATATTGTAAAGGCAAAGGTCGTCAAACACCGCGCCTATAACCTGGATGAGTCTTAGGTGTCTATAAAACATAAAAACGCCACATATTTATCAGCAACACATTCACCTGTGGCAAGATTAAATCCCAAACTTCTGTATATACTGCTCTCGCTTATACCGTTCTGTGTTTTCCTAAACTCACTCCAAAGCGAGTTTGTTTACGACGACATCGGGGTAATCGAAGATAATTATTTTATACGCTCCCTGCAAAATATCCCAAAAATTTTCAGCAGGGATTATTTTCATCTTGCTAATGAATTAAGCTACCGCCCGGTCGTTACCTTCAGCTACTTTCTGGACTACGCTATCTGGAGCCTCAATCCTTCCGGATACCATCTGACCAATGTCATCCTCCATACAATAAATTGCTTTCTGTTGTATGCCGTAGTTTTGCGGCTTGTAAGGATACGCCCTGTTGCATTGCTCTCGGCAGTTTTATTTTCCATGCATCCCTGTGTGACAGAGACGGTAAATGCCATCAGCTATAGGGAAGATATACTTGCCGCCTTGTTTATTTTTCTGTCGTGTCTCTGCCTGATTCTGTCAGGCAAAAAGGTTTATTATGCATTATCACTACTATCCTATCTGCTAAGCCTGTTTTCCAAAGAAACGGCTATTGTGATGCCACTCTTTATCTTCCTGTATTGGATATTTTACCTGAGAAAATCTCACACTGGTCAGGAGGGTGCAGCACACTCCACTTCTGTGTTACCATTCAATAGCAGCAAATCACTCTGTCATACAAAATCACGATGGCTGAGGGATTTTATAAACTACTATCTTGGATACGTCCTGATAAGCCTTTTCTATGGATTCATTCGCTTTGTCTTCTTTAAAAATCCGCTCGAAGTGTCTGCCGGCTATGTACAAGGGAGTATCACGATAAACTTCATGACGATGACCAAGATACTGGCCTCGTATGTGAAACTCATGTTTCTGCCCTTTCATCTGAGCGCTGATTATACAATCGCCCCTGTGCTGTCGTTCCTTGATGGCTCTTTTATTACGAGTCTTATCCTGCTTGCCGCTGTGGGTTTTATTATTTTTAAAATGATAAATACAACCGTATCCTTGCATATTTTGAACAGGGATCGAATGTATGGCGTGTTCGTGCTTTGTTTTTTTGCAGCGTTGCTTCCAGTCTTAAATATCATACCGATTGGACACATCATGGCGGACCGGTATCTGTATCTCCCGGTTGCCGGATTTTGCACCGCTATCAGCGGGCTTTTATTACGCGGTGCAATCACTCAATTCCCTGTAAATAAACAGGAAAAATTCCCTGTTTATAATCACAAGATACTGAGTAATTACGCTTTTGTTATTCCTCTCATAGCGGTGATATGTATTTTCTTTACTGCGAGGACTGTTTTAAGAAATAGGGACTGGCGGGATGAATATACCTTCTGGACAAAAATTCTCAGTGAGCAGCCGCAGAATTACGATGCGCACAATAATCTGGGAAGTTATTTTTATAAGCAGGGTGAACTGGATCGGGCAATTCATGAGCTTGAAGAAGCCGTCAGACTAAAGAAGAATTATCCTGAAGGTCACAATAGTCTGGGAACGATGTATATAGACAAGGGGTTTATTGACAAGGCCATTGTAGAGTATGTTGAGGCAGTAAAATATAAGCCCATATTCCCCCAGGCATACTATAACCTGGGGAATGCATGTATTAAAAAGGGCATGGTGGATGATGCCATTAAGTTTTTTGGCAAAGCAATCAGCCAGGGTATGTATAATCCCCAAATTTTCAATAACCTTGGCAGTGCATATATGAAAAAAGGCATGATGGACGAGGCCGTCGCCCAGTATCAAAGGGCATTATCGGTCTATAAGGACTTTGCTGAGGTGCATAGTAATTTGGGTTACGTATACACAGAAAAAGGTGATCTAGACAGGGCAATGTTTGAACTGAAAGAAGCCTTGAGGTTGCAGCCAGGCCATGCCAATGCACATAACAATCTGGGGGCGCTCTATTGCCAAAAGGGATTATGGGATATGGCGCTCGATGAATTCACGAAGGCCGTCAGATTCGATCCAAAAAATGCCAGCGCCCACAAAAATATCGGTATGATTTACTTTACAAAGGGAGATAAGCAAAGAGCCGGAGAACACCTCCTCCAGATGCTGAGATATGACCCGAATTACTTGAAAGATCCGGGTATTTACGCAATCGTCTCGCAACTCGGGTTAATAAAGGAATAATAATTTCGGCAATCTTACTTCTTCTCAATTCAAGCAATTCCCAGTTATCTTTATACACACCGGCGCCTCCGTGAATCAAAAGAATGGGTGGTTTGGCATGAGAACCGTATTTCTTATGCATAACAAACTCTTGCGGGTTCACGTTTGCAACGTGAACCCGAATTTTCGTACTTCTTTATGCGGATTAACACAAACAATTTTTAAGACATTTTATGCGTCGTCAAATTAGGGGTTCAGATTGCAAATCTGAACCCGCAAAGCCGGTTACCATGTATTGAATCCCAGAGTCGTCAAGTGTCTGAATAACTTTTTTTAGTAGTTCCTGTTGTGACATTTATTCAGGCGCTCCAGATATATTTTTTTGATTGCATCATCCGGTAGATCAGGAAACCTCTTGCGCAATCCATGAAGAAAGAGATCCCGGGAAAACTGGGATAATTCAAATGCCTTAAGCAGTCTTTTGCTCAGGCGACATACGCTGAAGCGCTTGGATGTACTGCTTGTGATTTGGATGTTTTTGATTCATTTGCACATTTCCCTGGATAGCCCTAACGACCAAAACTTACCAGGAGCTGCTGGCAAGCCGTGATTTTGTGGAACGCTTTGTTGTACCAACTGATTGCCGTCCTATTTTCATCAAAGTGCGCAGGGCATCATTGACCGAAGCTTCATCGGGAAACGCTGCTGCCACATCGGGACTGAGAAGAACGAGATTTGTACCCTTTTGGTATTCCTTGTAATATTTACCTCTCGTTCCTTTGCCCAAATCTTTCCGTCTGTATTCTTTACGCATTGCTTTGTGTTTAACCGTCTTCATATATTTTCCTTTCTTGTCTTGTTGCAACGTGGCCAATCTCCCCATTAAATTCTATTATTTGTAGTTTTGCCATATTGCATAACCTATTACTTTCAAGACATTAAGTAAAGAATAAAGACTGCAGACCCCCTTTATACATATTCAAAGTATTTTCTGTTTTTTTAATTTGCAATCAACTCGTCTAATGATTTTGTATCGGGTGGTAATTTTAATTCTTTAAGTTCATTTGATTTGTTCATAAATTTAGTCATGAAATATAAAGGCACAGCGTAACTAATATTTGTTGGTAATAATGGTATAGAATAATAATTATTGTTTATACTAAAAATACATGGCTCCTTTAGGCCGGCATAAAGAATTCCTACCACCTTTCCAGATTCTCCATGGAAAACAGGAGAACCGCTAGCACCTCCTTGACACATCACATTAATGGTAAATCCATGTGGATACTTACAAGGAAAAGGAAGTATTGAACTGATTATACCTCTTTGAAGAGTTGGGGTGGCTTGATGTAACCAACCAGGTGCAATTAATAAATCAGTACCCATGGGGAATCCAGCAGTACCTACCTCTAGCCCTTCTTCAAGAATCATTTCCTCTTCAACTTCTACTGGTGGCAATCCTTTGGCCTTTACCTGAACAAATGCAATATCAAGTCCCTCTTTAGGACCATAATAAATTTCAGGAAAATGCCATTTTGTTTTACCGGTATTTAAAATTTCTAAATTAGTGTAAGTCATTCCTTTTTCAGTCTCTTTAAATATCGTTGCATAAACCGGAAAACCATGTTGGGGCACATTAGGTGGGAGAAACACTTTAGAAAAAGCATCTACAACATGTTGATTAGTTAAAATAACGCCATCTTCTCTAATGACAAAACCCGTTCCAAATATCGTTGGGAATTCAGGTGGTGGAACATTTTCATATTTTTGCGTAAAGGCAACGATACTTCCTTTAATCCGTTTATAAGCGTTTGCTACGCTCATATTGATACCAAATTTAGGATGTAAAATTAATGTAAAATAGGTATTGGCTGCGTCTTAATCAATAGCTTTTATACTTCCTCTTTAGGATTCACGTTATAAATCTGAACACACAAGGAATACCAAATAATAATCGATCTATTATGTATTGTGTATAGGATTTTTGAAGTAGATAATCATGTTATTTTACCTGTTTTTGCAAAATCAATTAAACATTCAAAAAGCTTTTTTGTATTTTCCACTTTTCTAACTTCTTTTTCATTAACTCTTTTGTTATGCATTTCGAATTTGTTTAAAACATATTTATAAAGATCAATGTCTTTTTTTATAATACCCAGCTTAAGTGCCTTAGGTACTAACAAATTCAAGGTAAATAAGCTCTTCTGATTCTGGTTATCTTTATTTGTGCTTTTATTATTCTTTGGAATTCGATACTCTATAATTAAAGCATTGAAAAGTTTCTTAACGTTTTCGTATTTAGTAGAATTAATCAAAGTCGCTACCTCATTATAAGCTTCTTCAATTATTACACATGCTGACAAATCCAGAGAATTTGCTAACTCATGGGCCTCTATTATCGGCTTTCCCGCAAAACATAATTTCCTAAAAAGGAAATTTCCAGTTGTAATAGCGCCACGTAGCGGTAATCCGGATTTAAACATATATCGGTTTAGAACTAATGAAGCAATAAGAAATACAAGCCATTTGTTGTATTTATTACCCGGTCTTTCATCTTTCTTAAATGTGCTGACCTGTATAATGGTATCGGAGAAGACAAACCATTTCATTTGACGTAATAGTTTTTTCACTAGTATCTCATTAGCGTTATGAGATCTCATAAAAATATCGAATACTTTCTTTGTAATATATTTATCACTGTTTGCTATAGTTTTTAATACATTATCAATATCTTTTACGGCTGTATCAAAGCTATTGTTATTAAGAAAATTCTTGTATCCGAGGATATCATATAAACCGATTATACCTTCTTGTGATCTAATGTTACTCATGATAGGATTTTCGATGTCAATTAAGTTGGATGAAGAAAGAAACACAATGTTCTGTAAACTAAAATAATTAGTATCAGGCCTCGCTCACACACTACACAATCTTATAGAACTAAGCCTTTGTTTCTTCTCTGTTAAATTTAATAGCGGGAACGGAAATTTTGGGGGCTTTTGCAATCCGTTCGGTATTTTCTAATAATTTCATTATCCATCGTCCTACATCGGCTTTTACTACTTTTTCACCGCACTGAGGGCATATACCTGCCGGAACGTCTTCCACAACAATAAGTTCTCCTCGAATCCAGAAATCTTGTTTAATATATTTTTCTTCCATAGGCGTATTGCAAATTTCACATTCACCGTAATCATATCCTTTTTTTCCACTCTTAATCTTCATCGTATTTCCTCTAAAGTGCATACGTTGTAATTAATAACAACTTTCCTGTGCTTTTAATCCTACAGATAACCGCTATTTCTCTTCCATCTATTGCAGGCCCGACAATTTCATAACGTGTACCTCTTGGGTCTCTAGTAAACTTACGCCTTATTTGTCCATTAGCAATTGCCATTTCAACATCCGCAAAGATAAGGTTATCATTAAACATTTCCTCAAAAAAATGGGGAATAGTAAACTCATATTCTTGCCTTACAATCTTTTCTCGAATCTTATGAATAATATTCAGGAACAACCCCCTTTGTCAAAAAATAAATATTTTCATAGCCCGTTGGTGAATCTTGTACCGAAATCACACAATCAGGAACTCGTGTCCCTTTTATACATGCCTGTATGTAATTGAATAGGAATACAGGTTGCTCCAGACGGAGCTTATTGGAAATAATTTTTATAAAGCTAAATTGTGCCCAAATTATAAAACTTCCTACTCGTAATTCCCAAAAAAGGTAATCTTAATTTGCTGGATATCTACGGGGAGGTCTTTCAGGTGTTTTGACCAGTTTCCTGATTGGCTGTCGCCGAAGGTAAACCCGTCAAGATCCTGGGAATAAACGAGGGTGTCAGAATAATCGTACCCACGGATTTCAATGCGGAACACCAACAAGGCAAAGGTAATTTCTCCTTTGGCAACCTTCCTCCATACTTTCAGGGAAAGGGTGCCTGAGTCGTCTCTCATTTTAAATGTAACTGATGCCTTTGCTGTGCCGTTTCCAAAATACTTGTCAGACAGCTTTGCAGAAAAGCCGGATAGGTCTGTTTCCGATGTTCCTCCATGGCTGACAGAGTACTCCTCAAGAGCGGCTTCCTGAGAGAATAGCGGTTGCAGCAGCCATATTTCAGATACAACTATTACTATAAAAGAAATGAACAGGAATGCTATCCGTTGCATTTTATCATTTCCCCCATTCTTTCCTCTTCCATCCTAAAAACATGTCGGTGTATTCGCCGTGTTTCCAAAAGGGGGAGGCGGTGTGCTTGATGCCCAGCTTTTCTTCGATCTCCGCAAAGCGTTTGAGTTTGCTGGCCTCGTCCTTGATCTGAATGAGCCACCTGTCCTGCGCCCATTCCCAGTACCCGTAAATCGGACTGTAATAGGCATTGTGTGACTTTGCCTTAAAAATACCTCCGATGATATCTACCAGCATTTCATAGGTCAATCGCTCGATATTGGAAACATTGTATTTCCGCATCTCTCCCTTCCCCGGCATAAGGCTGAAGACGTTGTGGCCTCTGGAATCGGGGGCAAGGTCAATGGGCATGGGGTCAATCAGGTTGTCGTTGTACAAGGCTAACACGATACCCATTGCCTCGCGGTATTTTGTGAAGCTCAGTTTGACCGCCTCGTCCATCGCCTCCAGATGATCTCTGGCAAACCGCGGCGAATGGCAGCCCTTGCACGTGTTAATCCATGCTTCACGCGTCGCCTTGTACCGGTAAGCTCCGCGATCCACAAGGGAAGTGCCCATGTATGTATAAACGGTAGATGATTTGGTAACGTTATGTTCTCCGTCCCGCATGTGACAGTAAGCGCAGGTTGGAACGACATAGTTTTTTGCATTGAGCGGCCTTGTCCAGTCCCAGTTCTGGCCTTCGCCCTGATAAATCATCCCATGATACGACTGCATATACATTTCATACTCGTATTGTTCCGGACCAGAATGACACACTCCGCAACTGGTAGGTTTTCTTGCCTCTGCTGCTGAAAAGCGGTGACGTGTATGGCAGCCATCACATCGGTTTTCTGCTATGGCATGACAGGCGAGACAGGCGGTTGTTTCTTCAGCAGGTTTCTCCATCTGACACCCCTGATCCACTAACTCCAGATGATAGGCATGGGCATGTGAACCTCGTTCGCCTTCCCGATGCCCCTTGAGCTGTTTCTCATGACATTCACCGCAAAGGGTATATGTAGGCATTATTAACTTCTCGTGATTCTTCCCATGACAACGGTCGCAACCGACTACCTCTTTCCCTTCGGACGGTGTTCCGTGTTTGCTCTGTCTCCACTGCATTACAATGCCGGGATTTTCCGCTGTATGACAGGTAACACACTGTTCATTAGTAAATTCACCGATTACGGTACTGCCCGGGTGAAAGTTTTCGGGATTAAAATAATATGCCGGGTCATACCATCGTATCACAGGCAAAAAACGATAGAGTTGCCCGAACTTCCCCTTTCCTGGGAAGAGGTCTTTTGGTCCGGTATAATAGCCAGCAAGCCCGCCTGCATTGTAAACATCGCCAGAGTCGTCGGGTCCAACCTTTTCCCCAAGAAGTTCAGCCATTTCGTGTCGGAACCGCATATTACCTGGTATCATATGCGGTGTTGCAGTCGTTTTGGCAAATGGCATTTCGGTACCTTGTGGACTTTTGCTTTCATATTCGTATGCAAAGGAGTGGATCGAAACAAACGGGATGAAAAATAACGGTATAATGAAGAAACGCTTTGCATTAAAATAAAGTTTATTCATTGTCGTATGCTCCTGGAACAATATTTTAATGGAATAAATATGAAATTTTGCCACAAAATCTCAAAGGCACAAAGATCGAAAATAGTTTATTTAAGTAGCAGTTCAACTCACCGCAGAGAACGCCGAGATCGCCTAGGGCAGCATAGCCGCAACCAAAGTAGTGCAGATAAGGCAAGTGTCGTGTGACAGGTGACGTTTTTTCCCGTCACTCGCCATTCGACACGCGTCACTTCCCCGTTTACACGAGAACATGATTTTTAAAAACTTACACAAGAGCTTGCCTCGTGACTTTGTGGCGTAACATTCTATTCAGTGTTCGGATTCGCTGGCAACCCTATATTGGTCAGGGCTTAACAGGCTGCCGAGTTCGTTTGGGTTGGATATTTCAATGTGTAGAAACCATCCCTCGCCGTACGGGTCTTCATTCACCAGTTGCGGTTTTTCCTGAATTTTCTGATTGATCTTGAGGACTTTGCCTGATACCGGGGTATAGATGTCGTAAGCCGCCTTTACTGATTCAACAACCGCACAGGGTGTGCCCATCTTCAGATCTTTGCCTACCGCCGGTAATTCAACAAACACGATGTCTTTCAGTTGCTGTTGTGCGAAGTCGGTAATGCCCATGATTACCTCTTTGGAATTCACCTTCTTAACCCATTCATGTGTCTTTGTATAAAGTAGTCTGTCCGGTATATTCGCCATATGTAGCATCCTGTAAAAACTTTTTATAAATTTTTAGTAACGTGTAATGTTCGTTATAAATCCAAAATACGAATATCGAAATTCGAAACAAATACAAAATAATAAAATCTTAGCGCTTGAATGTGCCTTATTATAGTCTGTTTCGGGTTTCGGATTTCGTGCTTCGAATTTATTTATCGCTTACCTCTTACATCTTTTTGGTTGCATCTATGCCGCACCGGGTTATTCCCTTTTGTAAAATGGGGTTTTTACAATCCGTGCATTATACATATTATCCCGAATCTGAATTTGAAACTCCTCTCCTATTTTGGCGTATTGAGATTGTATAAGACACAAACCAATATTTTTGTTTGTGGAAGGACTAAAAGAACCGCTGGTGACCTTACCAATCATCTCGCTTCCTTTAAAAACAGGATAGCCATGACGGGGAATGCCCCGGTCTATCATCTCAAAGCCAACCAGCTTTCTGTCAATGCCTCTTGTCTTTTGATTTAATAAAGATTCTCTACCAATAAAATTGCCTTTATTAAATTTTACCGTCCAACCGATGGTTGTTTCGAGGGGAGTTATTGTTTCATCCATATCATTCCCATACAACAAAAGACACGCCTCTAATCTCAGGGTGTCTCTTGCACCAAGACCAACGGGTCTCAAACCATGCTGTGCGTTCTTCTCAATGAGTAAATCCCACAGTTTTACGACCTGTCCTGAATCTACAAATATCTCAAAACCGTCTTCGCCTGTGTATCCTGTTCGGGAAATTGTTATGCGTGTACCGTCCCATACATAATCATCGAAGGAAAACCTTTTTATAGAATCAAATTTGGTCTTTAAGGCAACTTCAAGCATATGAGTGGATTGAGGGCCTTGCAATGCGATGAGAGATACCCTGTCAGTCAAATCCCTTATTTCTAACGGCTGATAGTTTGCCGCCTGCTTTTGCAGCCACGAAAGGTCTTTTTCAGCATTAGAACAGTTTCCCACCAGCATGAAATGTTTTTCGTGCCGTTTATAGACAAGGATATCGTCGATGATTCCGCCTCGTTCGTTGCAGATGGGGGTATAGAGCACTTGTTTATCAGCAAGCAGACCTGCATCGTTTGTGATAACCTGTTGAATGAATGGAAATGCCCTGTTTCCTGAGACCTCGAATCTTCCCATATGAGAGATATCGAAAAGGCCGGCATTTTTCCTGACACAGTGGTGTTCGTTAATGATACTGTCGTACTGGAGGGGCATTTCATAGCCATGAAAAGACACCATCTTGGCGTTGCATGTAAGATGCGTATCATACAGTTGTGTCTTTTTCATGGTTCATACGCGCTATTTATTCATCGTCGTACTTGTAACCACAGGTGGGCTTCAGATGATAAAAATAATCACTTTCATTATAAGGG
>VGXX01000055.1 GCA_016873155.1 Planctomycetota bacterium
TGATTTCAATATTTCAAGCTATCAAAAGGGCCGGCGCACTTCATGCAGAACTGGTAATCATGTAAAAATACATGGTATTATTCTCTTATAACGGAGTTTGATATGGAATATTATTCTTCAGTAAATCCCCTGTTGCTTTCTCAACCTTCTTGCGCAGAAACAATTAAAAATCTAAACGAGCAAAAAAACATAAATACCGATGATGCCGCTTTGAAAAAATCATCTCAGGATTTTGAATCAATCCTGGTCAATTATGTCATCAAAGCTATGTGGCAAACCATACCTAAGTCGGATTTATCTGACGAAAACATTATGGGAATGGATACCTATACCGAAATAATGCACACTGCTCTTGCCCAAGATATTGCGGCAAAGGGAGGTCTCGGATTTGCGACTGCCATTTACAAACAATTAATGCAGAATAAGGAACAGACATGAATACATTGCTACATGAACTTATTGAAACATTTGAGCGATTATCCGTCGTCTATGATGACCTGCTTGAAACTGCAAAAGCAAAGCAGCAATATTTGATATCCGGGAATATTGAAGGGCTTGAAACGCTTCTCTATCAGGAAAAAAACCAGGCTGAGATCGCTCAACTCCTTGAAAGTAAAAGACAGAATATCCTGGAATATTTTCGCAAAGAACATCGTATTGAAGACACATTTACCATGAAATCTTTGATGAATACAATAGACAGTTTGCACAGTAACAAGCTCAGCGCTCTGGTTGACAGGTTAAAACAATCCATAAAACAATTGCAGGATTTAAATGAGACCAATGCAACCCTGACTCATTATTCACTCGATATTACAGAAGATATCGTAAAGATATTTTGTTCCAGTTCTTTTCCAAACCCTATATACCAGCATTCAGGGAAAATGCAGGAAAATGAACTTCCAATGGTTTTAATTGATACCGAAATCTAAGGAGAACAGAGAGTATGTCTTCGGATTTACAAATTGGCTTAAGCGGCATATTAACCGCCCAACGCGCGATGTTGGTTGCGTCCCATAATATCTCAAACGCTAATACAAAGGGTTATACAAAGCAGTCGTCTGTCCTGGCCGCACGCAACCCCACGATTACAACCGCAGGCACAGTCGGGCAAGGTGTAGAGCTGGTAAAGATTATACGACATAAGGATGATTACCTCAACAGCCGCCTTAGAGATATTTCATCGTCTATTGGCAGTGCATCGATAAAAAGCCAATATCTCAAAGAACTGGAAACTGTCTTTAATGAAACTTCTGATTCCAGCCTGAACAATGCTTTATCCTCCTTTTTCAAAGGCATCAACGATCTCTCACAATACCCGGAAGACATAAGCCTCCGTTCGACTTTTCTGGAAAATGCAAATACGTTGACTGATACCTTTCGTAGAATAGTCAACGAACTGGACCAAATGAAAACATTTATTAAACAAAGCATTGAAAATAAACTGTCGGACGTCAATACCATAACCTCAAATATTGCAAACATAAACAAACAAATCGCCTCGCTCAAAACCAAAGGTATCGAATCCAATGATTTATTAGATAAACGAGAGGCATTATTACATGACCTCAGCAAACTTACTCACATAACGGTAAACACACAAAATAACGGGATGGTGGATGTCATGACACCGGGAGGGTCGCTGGTCTCCGGTACAAATGTAAAAAGCCTTACCTTTGATATTGATTCATCAGGAACTCTCAGTATCACGGATTCTGAAAAAATGTCAAAGTTTACTTTCAAGACGGGTGAAATAAAAGCATTGCAGGATTTTTATAATACGACGATTGCTAATTATGACAAGAAACTCGATAACCTTGCATCGGGCATTATAAAAGACGTTAATCGTATCCATGGTGAAGGGGTAGGGCTGTCCGGCGGATTCACCAGTATAAAATCAATCAACTCCGTATCAAGCGCCACTGCCGCTCTTAATAGTGCCGGATTAACGATTACACCCTCCACCGGTGACATTTATATTACCGTAATAAATACCAGTACAGGCGCAGTAACAAAGAACAAAATTTCTGTAAATGTCGCAACGAATTCCCTCACTGACGTCAAAAATGCCATAAATGGCACTGTAAGCGGCACCGCCGGCAATATTACCGCATCAATCGCAGACAACAAACTTCAAATCGGCGCCGCAACAGGTTATAAATTCAATTTCTCTTATGCCCTGGACCCAAATCCCGGTACGATGGGAACATCAACAGCTTCGGTATCCGGCGTATATTCAGGGCAGTCAAATGACACATACACATTCACGGCTTTGGGATCGGGCACGATTGGAACAACATCGGGACTTCAGGTAGAAGTAAAGAATAGCGGCGGAACCGTTGTGGCGACGCTCGATGTAGGAAGCACTTATACCGCGGGAAATACATTAAATGTCGCGAATGGCGTCTCGCTCTCCCTCTCCAGCGGCTCGATTACTACAGGAAATACCTTTTCACTCAATGTTATCAATGATTCGGATACGACAAACCTCCTGGCTTCTTTAGGCATAAATACCTTTTTTAGCGGGACGGATGCCTCGAACATTGCCGTCAGTACGGACGTAAGCAATGATGCCTCTCTCATTGCAGCTTCAACGGGGGAAGTAGGAAACAATACAAACGCATTACGATTGGCTGCATTACAGGACAACACCAGTGCCATTAATAATACGACTTTCGCCGATTATTTGCATCAGATTGCATCATCATTAGGAGAAGAAGCAAGTAATGCTTATAAATCTGAGGAGAGCTATGATGTAATAGAAACAAGCCTGCAAAACCGAAGAGACGAAATATCCGGTGTTTCGGTAGATGAAGAATTAGTCAATCTGGTAAGGTATCAACAGGCATATCAAGCCTCTTCAAAATATATCTCAATTGTTAACGGACTTATAGACAGGCTATTAAGCACATTGGGCTAATTTTCTTTACTGCACAATTTATGTTTCTCAATGTATCCCTATCGACCACAGCGGGTTCAGGTTTGCAACCTGAACCCATGAGTTTGTTCGGATAATAAGCCTTAAGCCGTCGCTAACGAGGTCGAAAATATAAAAAGTGGGGTTCAAATTGCAAATTTGAACCCGCGTGAAGACTAAATCGTAATACCTTGTTAATTATTGGAGATTAAACTATGCCCTTCAGAATAACCCAGGAAAGCTTAAACCGCACAACGCTTTCTAATATCAATTTGAACTATAAGAAAATACAAGCGATACAGGAAAAGTTATCCAGCGGAAAACAAATTAACCGCCCTTCTGACGACCCCTCCGGCACCAGAAAAGTCCTTGGATTAAGAGCAGAAGAGCTCCAGGTACAGCAGTTTTTGGATAATACCGAAACTGCTAAAGAACAGATAAATTACACATCCAACACGCTCGAAAGCTTAGAGGAACTCTTTTCGAAGATCAAAAATCTGGCCATTCAAGCCGGTAATGACACCCTTGGACAGTCTGACAGAAACATCATTGCAAATGAATTGGACGAATTGCTGGAATCTGTTCTGCAAAACGCAAACACAGACAACAATGGCCGGTATATATTTTCAGGCACAAAGACTCTCACCTCTGCTTTTACAGCCACACGAGACAGCAGTGGTAACATCACATCTGTATCCTACAACGGTAATAATGAAGAAATTAAATACCAGATAGGCCCCAACACATTTATACAGGTAAATTTACCCGGAGGTAAATTATTCCAGGATAATAAAGCATTCTCCACACTGATATCATTACGGGACGCATTAAAGGCAAGCACCTTTGATTCCGCTGCCTTTTCAAGCCTGAGAAACACCTTTGATACTGCGAAGAATGCCCTATCTACAGAAATTACCAAGTTTGGCGCAAAGGCTAACAGGTTGGAAATGACCACAAACAGCCTGGAAAATTCACAAACGGCATTAAAGGAACTGATTTCATATACCGAAGACGCTGATGTCGCATCTCTGGTAGTAAACTTGCAACACCAGGAAAACGTCCTTCAATCCTCCCTGAAAACAGGGGCAATGGTCATTCAGCAGACCCTTCTTGATTTTTTGAAATAAATTCCCTGTATAAAAATTAATCAACTTGTGTAAAGATATTACATCCTCACTAATCTACGGAATATGTCCTCCTTAGAATTTCTTACCTATATGGAATAATTTTCCCTTTTTCTCTTAATAAATCACATCACTGATTAAAACGAATATAAGCCACACCATTCTTAAGTTCATTATTTTAAATAGAATAGAATCTCATTCACATTCTGCATAATTTTATACGCATTCCATGGCACAATGTTTGCTAAATTTCACTAATAATTTTATTTCTTTAAACTTTATCCACGACAGGAGCATAACATGTTAAAAATGGAAGAAAGGCCAATGAAAGAAAGTAGCATCGTAAATTTATCTACAAATAACTTCGGCAACTTGAGCATTGAAAAGGAAAATATAATAACATTTGAACAAGGATTATTGGGATTTGAAGAACTGAAACAATTTGCCATTATAGATGTTGAAGAATGTCTTCCTTTTGAATGGCTGGTTTCTGTGGAAGACCCAATTGTTGCTTTTCCCATCCTCAATCCTACACTCTTTTTCTCTGATTATAAACCCTCTCTGTCAAAAGATGATCTTGTCTTGCTTAACATCAAAAAGGAAAAAGACATTGAGATGTTTTGTATTGTTACCCTGGGGAAAAGGCCGGAAGATGTAACGCTCAATCTCAAAGGACCGATCCTCATTAACATGAAAAATAAAATGGGGAAACAGATCGTGCTCACAGAGGACTATTACAGCTTAAACCAGCAGCTCATTCGATATTAATTGATCAACTTTCAGAAAGGTAAAGTACCGTGCTTATACTGACAAGGAAGTTAGGAGAAAGCATCACCATAGGGAACGAAATAAAAGTTACCCTATTAGAATGCCAGGGCAAACAGGTTAAGTTGGGCATCATAGCGCCAAAAAATATCAAGGTTCATCGGGAAGAGATTTTTGAAAAGATTCAAGAGGAAAACCAGAAGGCTTCCACAGTGTCTAAGCATGATCTAATAGAAATTGCCCAAATATGGCGAAAAGGTGTAAAAAAATCTACATCTGAAGAAATGGTTTCTTCAAAACATCTTTCATAAAGGAATGAAGTCATGATAAACGTAATGAAAAAGAATTCTTTTAGTACCGTTCCAACCAATAACGATGACAATTGCAATGATTCCGATATTAATGTAACTCTTGCAAATACCTTGATTGAAAAAGGCAGCTGGGATGAAGCCTATCCATATTTAAAGGCCGCAGTTGAAATGAACCCCCGTTATGCGCAAGGTTACAATCACCTGGGAATTTATTACATCAGAAACAAAAAATATATGGAGGCAATTAATAAATTTAAAAAAGCATTACACATCGATTTTGCTTTAACTGAGGCCCATTATAATCTTGCTTCTTTGTATATGGAGCGCAAAGAATACACTATGGCGCTCTCTCATTTCAAAGAAGTTGTCCTGGCCAAACCCGACGATTATGAAACTTATTATTTCATGGGATTGTGCCACATCCACCTCGGTTTAGAAAAAGAAGCAGAATCCTTCTTCACTGAATCTTTCAACTTAAAACCGGATTATATACCATCCGCTGTAAACCTTTGTAAATTACTTATCAAGAAAGACAATTACACAAAGGCCAAAAATATCCTCCTGCGCGTACTCAAAACCGATTCATCTCTTCCCGAAGTGCATTTTTTACTTGGAATCATCTATAAAATGCAAAAAATGTATCCCCGGGCTATGAAACACCTCAGAGAGACATTACTCATAGACAAAAATAATACCGAGGCGTATAACTTGCTGGGTGAATGTTGCATTGAATTGGGAATGGATAAGCAGGCAGAGGCATTATTTACAATGGCTGCAAAACTTGACATATCCTACATCAGTGCAGTCTGCAATTTAGGAAAACTTTATTACGGCCAAAAAAAGTACCCAGACGCTATTTGTTTTATAGAAAAATCTATCGAAACCTATGAGACAAGCCGTAGTATCAACGCCATATTGTCAGAAACAACGGATACAGATGAAATAATTCCGCTCTATAACCTTTTAGGACATTGCTACAAAATGGCAGAAAATCCAATCAGGGCGAGGAGCGTTTGGAATAAGTCCTTAGCCATAAACCCACAACAACAGGAAATCATAGCTGCCCTGGAAAGTCTACCACAACCGTCTCGTGTGCATAAAAGGGTAAGTCTTGTCATTGATTAATTTCTTGATGTAAAGTCATTTATTTGAAGCATACGTTTGGAGAAATATTTATGCCGGCTTCTTCATTACTGGAAAATCAGTCAAATAAGTCAGAATCCTATCATAAACCTAAAAAAGAAATACAGGAATGGTTTACACTCGAACGACGGTATCCATTTATCGGCTCTAATCATACTTATGATAAAAACAACATAAAAACGATTTATAGAGCAAAAGCGCCTCTCAGGTTAGGACTTGCTGGAGGAGGAACAGATATTTCTCCTTATTCAGACCTCTATGGTGGAGCAGTGCTAAATGCAGCTATAAATATGTACGCTTTTGCCTCTATACAACCGAGAACTGATGGGATGATAGAAATCATTTCAACAGATTTTTCTGAAAATCTTTTGATTCAGAGCTCAAAATCATTAGATATAAATGGAAATCTTATTTTACTTAAAGGCATCTATAATAAAATTGTCAAAGATTTTACGAAAAAGCCTCTATCTTTTACCCTCATTACCGATACAAATGTCCCTATATGTTCCGGGTTAGGGACATCGTCTGCAATCACAGTTGCCGTAATTGGCGCTTTTGCTGAATGGCTTAAACTGCCTCTTGGAGAATATGAAGTCGCCCACCTTGCATTTGAAATAGAGCGAAAGGAACTGGG
The DNA here is from genome assembly GCA_016873155.1 of Planctomycetota bacterium. Taxonomy (GTDB): domain Bacteria; phylum Planctomycetota; class Brocadiia; order Brocadiales; family Brocadiaceae; genus Wunengus. Next base: position 6,895 of record VGXX01000055.1, read on the forward strand.
ATTAGCGGGAGGGAAACAGGACCAATATGCCGCAGCATTCGGTGGATTCAATTTTATGGAATTCTATAAAGATGACGAAGTTTTAATTAATCCATTACGAATAAAAGAAGATTACATTTTGGAGCTAGAAAATAACTTGCTTCTATTTTTTACGGGTAAAAGCAGGTTTTCTGCAGAAATAATAGAAAAGCAGGTAAAAGCAATGAAGTCCGAAGAAGGAACTGTGGAATACATGCATAAAATGAAAGACACAGCTTTTGAGATGAAAAAATTATTACTTAAGGGAAGACTGCATGAATTGGGTGAATTATTAGACGTAATATGGAGATACAAAAAAAATACAGGTGAAAATGTATCCACTGATTTTATTGACGAAATCTATACGATAGCAAGGGAATCTGGCGCAATAGGCGGCAAAGTATCAGGGGCAGGCGGAGGAGGTTTCATGTTTTTTTACTGTCCGGGCAATAACAAGTACAAAGTAATTCAAAACCTGAGCAAGTTCAAAGGTGATATTAGAAGATTTGAATTTATCAAACAAGGCCTTATTACCTGGGAAACTTAACTATAAATTCCTGAGACAGAAAGTTCGCTTCCATGAAAGCAGAAGTATTATTTATCAATCCTGGTAACCACAATAAAACATATCAGAATTTATCGAAAGAGTTTTCTGCTATTGACACACCTGTTTGGACATCATTATTAGCCCACTTTATAAGAAACAAAGGATACACTACTTCCATTTATGATGTAAACGTTGATGGATGGGATGAAAGTACAGCCAAAAGGGTATTAAACGATTACAACCCTGATTTAATTGTCATGATGGTTTATGGACACCAACCATCTGCCTCAACACAAACGATGCCTGCAGCAAGTAAAATAGCAAATTCTATCAAGAGTTGTAATAAAGATGTTCCTATTGCAATGGGAGGAACACACCCTTCCTCGTTGCCGGAAAGAACACTGAGAGAGGATGCCATAGACTTTGTAATACAAGGAGAAGGGGCATATGCCCTGGAGGGCTTAATAAAATATATAAAAGGTAAAGCTGATATCAAAGCTATAAAAGGCTTATGGTATAAAGACGAAGAGGTTATAGCTTTAACTGCGCCTTCTTCAACTATCCAGAATTTAGAGGAAGAATTAGAAGGTTATGCGTGGGATTTGTTACCGGATATAAATAATTACAGAGCTCATAATTGGCATTGCTTTCAAGATTTTGAGAAAAGCGCACATGCAGATTTTTCAGATATAAGAACTCCATATGCCTCATTATACACTTCACTAGGTTGTCCCTATTCATGCCATTTCTGCTGTATAAACACAATATTCGGAAAACCGGGCATAAAATACTGGTCTTTGGAAAAAGTAGTTTCATGGATTGATTCTCTTGTCAATAAATATAAAGTAAGGAACATCAGATTCGCTGACGAACTTTTTGTACTGTCTCCCAAAAGGGTGGAGATGCTTTGTGATTTACTCATTGAACGGGAATACGACCTTAACATCTGGGCGTACGGAAGGGTTGATACTATCGATGAATCTTTGCTCAAAAAACTTAAAAAGGCAGGTGTAAACTGGCTATGCCTGGGTATTGAGTCTGCCAATGAAAAAGTCAGAGGCAGTGTAAATAAAAAAATAATAAGTAACGTTAAAAATGTTATAAAAAGTATCCAGGCGAATGGTATCAATGTTATGGGTAATTATATGTTTGGTCTGCCGGAAGACAACTTAACTACCATGGAAGAAACACTTCAACTTGCGATGGATTTAAATTGTGAATTTATAAATTTCTATACCGTTATGGCATATCCCGGTTCACCGTTACACGAGTGGGCATCTACGAAGGAAGATTATTTACCAAAAAATTGGGAAGGGTTTTCACAACACAGTTACGAAACCCTGCCTTTACCAACGAACTATGTTTCTGCCAGGGAGGTATTAAGGTTCAGAGACGAGGCATTCGTCAGATATTTCACAAATCAGGGTTATTTGAAGTATGTACGCAATAAATTTGGGAATAAGGTAGAGAACCACATTGAAAAGATGCTTGAAATAAAATTAAGAAGGAAGTTACTGGAGAATTGATTTGAATTTAACTGATTTACTTAAAAATAAATCTTTATGGGTAAAACAAGAGACTTTAAAGTTACACAAGCGAGCTCCGGGGACAAGAATCGCTTCGTCTTTGTCATGTATTGAGATACTTGTAGTTTTATATTACGGTAAGATTTTAAGCTGCGATCCAAAGAATATCCAATGGGATACCAGAGATAGATTTATCGTTAGTAAAGCACACGGATCGGTTTCTCTTTATCCGATATTGGCGGATTTCGGTTTTTTTGAAAAGGAAGAGTTGAAAAAAATCAGTAAAGAAGGAGCCATCCTGGGAGACATTCCCGATAATTCGATCCCAGGTTTTGAGACAATAAATGGTTCTTTAGGCCACGGTCTTGGCGTGGCTTGTGGAGTTGCTTTGGCATTGAAAAGAAAAAACCTGAATGCAAAAGTATTTGTTTTATCCGGCGATGGCGAACTATATGAAGGTTCTGTTTGGGAAGCAATAATGTTTGCATCTCATCATAAACTGGATAATTTAACATTAATCATTGATAACAATAAAATCTGCATGCTTGACTATTGTAAAAATATCCTGAATTTAGAACCACTCGACGACAAATTCAGGAGTTTTGGCTGGATGACAAAAATAGTCGACGGCCATGATATTGAACAACTCTACCATGCACTGGCAGACTTGAAGAAAGACGAAAGTAATCAGCCAAAAGTTTTAATAGCCGATACAATAAAGGGAAAAGGTGTTCCTCGTTTAGAAAATGATTCGCTCTGTCATATAAAAGCATTAAAAGAAGATGAAATTGACAAAATAATTATGGAGTTAACGTGAGAAATGTACAATCAGAAGTAAAAGTAATGAGAGACGCTCTCATAGAACGACTATTTGATAAGATGCAGGAGAACGAAAAAATTTTTCTCATATCTGCAGACTTTGGAGCTCCTGCCCTTGATAAATTGAGAGAAAATTTTAAGGATAGATTCATTAATGTCGGTATTGCAGAACAAAACCTTGTAAATATATCGGCTGGTTTAGCCCTGGAAGGTTTTATCGTCTATGCATATGCTATCGCTCCCTTTATTACGATGAGGGCATATGAACAAATAAGGGTAAATTTATCATTGCTTTCCCATACCAGGGAAATAAATGTAAATTTGATAGGAGTTGGAGGCGGCTTGAGCTACGATGTGGCCGGTCCAACACATCATTGCATCGAGGATATATCTATCATGAGAGTTCTGCCGAATCTTATGGTATGTTCACCCTCTGACTGGGCGCTAACAGAAAAATTTGTTGATTTCTCTATTAACGTAAATAAACCTAAATATATACGGTTAGACGGAAAGCAACTACCAAGAATTTATCATGACCCGGAAGAGTTTAATATAGAAAATGGATTTCATGAATTAGTACAAGGTAAAGATGTTTGTTTAGTTTCAACCGGTTATATGACACACAAAGCCTTACATGTAGCAAATAAGCTTCGGGAAAATAACATTAACATAGGTGTTATAGACGTATTTCTGCTAAAACCCTTTAATGAAGATTTAATTTATAATTTATTGGAAAAATATGAACACATTATCACGCTCGAAGAAGCCTTTATAAATAAGGGCGGCTTAGACAGCATGATATCCTGTGTTCTGAGTAATAAAGCCTCGCATATTAAATTAAAGAGATTGGGATTTGGGGACAAATACGTATTTGATATTGGGAGTAGAGATTATTTCCATAAACTGAATAATATCGACGAAGAATACATTATTAAGGTCATTGAAAATGCAAGCAATAATATTAGCAGGCGGACTTGGAACAAGAGTAAAAGAACTTACAAGAAACGAAATTCCAAAGCCTATGCTTCACGTTAATGGAAGACCATTTTTAGAGTATATATTAGACTGGCTGCTCACTCAGAATACCGAAAAAATTATTTTCGCAATAGGATTTAAAGGGGAAGTTATAACGCAGTATTTTAAAGACAACTACAAAGGGATTGAAATTCAATATTCTTATGAGGAAGACAACCTTCTTGGAACCGGCGGAGCTATAAAGAAGGCATTAGCCTACTGTGATAAAAATAATATTTTCGTTGTTAATGGTGATACTTACTTCCCTATCGATTTGAAAGAGTTATTTGCGAGCCACATAAATAAATGTTCAGAAGTTACCATCGCTTTAAAACACTTGTATAACTTTGACAGATTTGGAACAGTTGAGGTAAATGCCGATACAAAAATCACAAGTTTCAGAGAAAAAAGATTTACAAAAGAAGGGTTTATTAATGGTGGAATATATTGTATAGACAAAGAAATTTTATTGGACTACAAGAAGAACAAATTTTCTTTTGAAAGGGATTTCCTTGAGAGGCATGTTAAAAATCTCAAAATATTTGGGAAGGTATTTGATGATGAATTTTACGACATCGGTACTCCTGCTGACTACAAAAACTTCTCTGAGGCAATGAGCTGTGTCTAAGAAAATAGCATTAATAACCGGAATTACCGGCATGGTCGGTTCACACATGGCTGACTATTTACTGGAGAATACAGATTGGGATATTTACGGTATGTGTAGATGGAGGAGTCCCCTAGATAACATCGAACATCTATTGACAAGAGTAAACAACGGTGAAAGAGTATACTTATTATATGGTGATTTGAAAGATTACGTGTCTCTGGTAGAAGTAATAAATAAATCAAAGCCTGACTATATTTTCCACCTTGCAGCACAAAGCTATCCAAAAACAAGTTTTAGCTCACCTTTAGACACTCTGGATACCAATATTTTGGGGACTGCCCGATTATTAGAAGTTGCTAAAGCGTTTAGAGAGTCCGGCAGTATTGATCCTGTAATACATGTATGTTCTTCATCTGAAGTATTTGGCAGGGTTCCAAAGGAAAAAATACCCATACATGAAGAAACAACTTTCCATCCAGCCTCTCCTTACGCCATATCAAAAACTGGCACAGATTTAATCGGCAGATTTTACGCTGAGGCATATAGTTTAAAAACACTGACGACAAGAATGTTTACCCATACCGGTCCGAGAAGGGGTGATGTATTCGCAGAATCAACTTTTGCAAAGCAAATAGCCATGATAGAAGCTGAACTTGTCCCCCCTGTTGTAAAGACAGGAAATCTCGACTCGTTGAGGACATGGTCAGATGTGAGAGATGCGGTCAGGGCGTATCATAAGTTAGTCACTATAAATCCCATTCCGGGCGAGTATTACAATATCGGAGGAACATATACCTGTACAGTAGGAAAAACGCTTGATTATTTATTGAGTCTCTCAACAGTAAAGGACATAAGGGTAGAAATAGACCCTGATCGACTTAGACCAATAGATGCCGACTTACAAATCCCAAACACTGAAAAATTCCAAAAGCACACGGGATGGAAACCAGAGATACCATTTGAAAAAACAATGCAGGACTTATTGGATTATTGGCGACACAGAATAAAACAGGGAAAACATTTTCTAACGAGATAAAAGGTTTCTTATTACTTTCCGTTCTTAATATTTGAAGAGGACTGATACATGAATACAGGAAATAAGATATATGTAGCTGGTCACACGGGGCTTGTGGGTTCGGCAATTACGAGAAATCTTCAGGAAAATGGCTACTGCAATCTGGTAATGAGAACGAGGAAAGAACTCGATCTGAGAAGACAGGAAGCCACAGAGAAATTCTTTGAACAGGAAAGGCCTGTCTGTGTCTTTCTTGCAGCAGCCAAGATAGGTGGAATTCTTGCGAACAATACTTATAAGGCAGAATTTATCTATGATAATATTGCGATAACTACGAATATAATCCATGCTGCATATAAATATGGAGTTAAAAAACTCCTTAATTTTGGCTCATCTTGCATCTATCCAAAATTTGCACCCCAACCGATAAAAAATGAGTATCTTTTGACAGGTAGTCTTGAGCCAACAAACGAACCTCATGCCATAGCAAAGATAGCAGCCCTAAAATTGTGCCGATATTATAACGAACAATACGGAACAAACTTTATTTCTGTAATGCCAACAAGCTTGTACGGCCCTCACGATAACTTTAACCTAGAAACTGCTCATGTCTTACCATCGTTGATAAGAAAATTCCATCTCGCAAGGTTGTTAAAGGAGAAAAAATTCAAAGAGATAAAAACAGATTTACAAACGTACTCTATCGGATTTGCCCTTGATGAAGAGACAACCTTAGAAAGTGAAGAATCTCTACGGAACACCTTGGTTGGTATAGGAGTAACCGGCGATTATGTGGTACTCTGGGGAAATGGTGAACCTTATAGAGAATTTCTGCATGTAGACGACCTCGCTGATGCCTGCGTTTTTTTAATAAAAAACTATGACTACAAAGAGATAGGTGAGTTTGTAAATATAGGCACCGGGGAGGACATAAAGATAAAAGACCTTGCAAGTATGATAAGGGAGATCGTTGGTTTTGACGGAGAGATACGATACGACCTTTCCAAACCTGATGGAACCCCGCGAAAATTACTTGATATCTCCACGAGTAAATTACTGGGATGGGAGCCTAAAACATCTCTCGAAGAAGGCATAAAGATGACCTATGAATGGTATATTAAAAGCTCATATTCAGCAAAAACAATTCAGCGCCGACCCTTGAGTAGCACGAACTTCAATTCGCGGGACAGCAACATAAATAACGCTCTACATGTTCCGACTCGTTAGGGTAAGGGGTATATTAACTTATTTGGCTATCACTATAAGTGTGTATTTAAGGCTTTTTTACACAGATAAGGTATGATGAAAAAAGAAGTTTATCTTAATGAATACAACGTCTTAATGAGTAATGCTATTTATCTCCCTTTAGCTTCCGGCCTTTTACAGGCATATGCCACAACCGTACCTGATATTCAAAATAACTACCAGTTTATGCCTTTCCTCTTTATCCGTAACCATCCAGAAAAGATAATCCGCCAATATAAAAATCCTGATGTTGCGGCTTTTTCAGTTTCTATGTGGAATATGAACCTTAGTCTGAGAATAGCGGAAGAGGTAAAGAAAAGATTTCCGGAGTGTTTAATAGTTTTTGGCGGGCCCAGCGTACCATTCGATGCGTTAGCTTTCTTTCAACAATATCCTTTTATAGATGTTGCGGTCAGGGGAGAAGGAGAACAGACATTTGCCGATTTGTTAATAAGATTTCTTGAGTCAAGAGATTTTAGAGATATACCTGGCATTTCATACCGTGATTGTAAAAATGGCGAATGCATCAAGAATACGAAAGAACGCCCATTCGTAAATGATTTAGATATTTTCCCTTCACCTTATTTAGAGGGCACATACGATTATCTTCTGTCTGAAGACATCAATTTTCAGGCAATTATAGAGACTAACAGGGGATGCCCATACATGTGCTCATACTGTTTTTGGGGAAGAGGAGGCTTGAGTAAGCAGTATGGATTTTTTAGTCCGGACCGAGTGAGGAAGATTGCAGAATGGTGCGGAATTCACAGAATAAAATACGTGTTCTGCGCAGATTCCAACTTCGGAATATTTAAGCGTGATTTCGAAATAGCCCGTTATTTTGTGGAGGCTAAACTTAAGCATGGTTTCCCTGAAAAATTCAGGGTTTGCTATGCAAAAAACGCCGAAGACACTGTTCTTGAGATTGGAAAGTTGTTGCATAAGCATAATATGGAAAAGAGTATTACCATGGCAAGACAGACTAATTATCCAGAAGCTGCATCTAATGTGGGTAGAAAAAATATAAAAATGGATCTTTTTAATAAACTTCAAAAGAAATATAACGATGAGAATATTCCTGTATACACAGAATTAATTTTAGGTCTTCCCGGTGAAACATATGAAAGTTTTCTTTCAGGAATAGAAGAAATTCTGCAGTCTGGCATTAAAAATCAAGCCTTTGTCTATTTTTGCCAGGTATACCCAAATACAGAATTGGCTGACGAGAAATATCGGCAGAAATTCAATATTTCCACAATTCGTATTCCTTTAAGTGAAACGCATGCGGCAGTGCGTTCACAGGAAATTGTTCCAGAATATGAAGAGATAATAATTTCTACGGCCAGTATGTCTGTAGAAGATTGGAAGAGAATGGCGGTGGTTTCGTGGATTATGCAATTATTCCATGGGCTTAAATTGGGCTTCTATATTATGCTTTATTTAGCAGACCAGTACCATGTCAAATATATCGGACTTTTTGAGTATATAGCCCTGTCAAAGATAAAATCCAACCGAGTAGTACTATTAAAAAAAGAGGTGGCGAATTTTTATGCGGCATTAGATTCTATTTTACAAGGTAACTCGAGAACGAGGAATTTGCATGAATTTGGTGATATCTATTGGGATCAGGAAGAAGCAAGTTACCTAAATATTATCTGTAATAAAGAAGATTTTTATGAAGAGATTTATGTAGTAGTTAAAGAATATCTTGATGCTATAGGTATAAAGTATGATGAGGAAGAACTAAAAGAAGTGATCGATTATCAAAATCTGGCAATTCCTCATTTTAAATCTGCGGAAACTATAGAACATCACTTTGGTTATAACATACCTGAATATTTCGATACCTACTTTTCTGAAAAGCCGAGCGGTTTGACGAACAAACCTCAGGTTCTGACATCAACTGATATCCGGGATTACAAGGAAGATAAAACGGTTTTTGCAAGAGAGGTGCTATTGTACGGAAGAAAAAGTAACAGGATGTTAAGAACAGTTCAGTGGAATAACATAGATATAAAAGATGCACTCTTATTAGGGAGCTTACGATGATCAATATTGTAGCAAAAGAAATTATAAAATTATTTAATGTTAATAAGTTCGTAGAAACAGGAATTCATCACGGTGAGACATTAGGAGCTGCTGTAGATTGGTTTAGCGAGTTATATGAGGACTTTAAGAGAAAAGATACCTCAGGAAGATACACTATTTATGAAGTAGACTCGGTAAAGGAGTATTGCGATACAGCAAGTGAAAAATGCGCTAAAGATAATAAAAATATTGTTATTGCCAATGATAGTTCAGAAAAATATATAAAACGTTTAATTAATGAAAATACATTTCATGAAGATGATCATTGCCTGTTTTATCTGGATGCACATTGGTATGACTACTGGCCGTTACGGGATGAAATGAAAGAAATATTAAGACTTAAAAGAGCTATAATTTTAATAGACGATTTTTACGTACCAGGAAAACCTTTCGATTACGATTCCTATCAGGGAGCAAGATTAGACCTGAATTATATTAGAGACCTGATTAGTGGTAGAACTAATAATATCTATTATACCGCAATCGGAAATAGAGATAACAGAGGAATGGCCATCATCTTTATAGGCTACAAAGAAAATGACATAAATGATACTTTAAAAGGTTTGCCTTTGATTAAGGAAAATCTGGAGAATGGAAGATTATCTTTGTTTGGCAAGAGCGGTAGAGTCCTGTTAATGGGCATAGGAAAGCACCAAATACGATCTGCAATCCCTACCCAATTCTTTGAGAACTACGTGGGAAAATGCATATCGGGTTATGAGATAATCACCTTTGGTTATAATAAAGGCGTTGACATATGTATAAAACCTGAGGATGATTTCAATAAAGTAGTTCAGTCTTTGCCCAATGGTTGGATGCCTGACTTTTGTGTCCTGCC
>VGXX01000056.1 GCA_016873155.1 Planctomycetota bacterium
TCAAAGATACGGAGTATTTTTTACCATTCGAAGATTTTCCGTGGTTTAAGGAAGCGAAGGTAGGTGAAATAATGGAAGTGGAGCTTTTCCATGGCAATCACCTGAGATGGGAAAAACTGGATATAGATCTCGAAATAGAATCATTGGTAGAACCTGATAAATATCCCCTCGTATATCAAAACTAACAATTCAAAAGAACAGAAAGTTAAGAGGACTCGTAATTAGAGTAGCACCGAATTAACCATCTTATGTGCCCGCCGCTCTTCTGCGAGGTATCATCTCTAATTTCTTTTCAGTGCTCCCCAGTTTAGCAAGCCTCCTGGCGCTTTCCCTCGCGATAAGCGCTTCGAGACCGAGCCTCACCAGTGACGTCTTTTCCTCAATACCGGTCAACTTCGCTGCCTTATCAAGCAACTCGTCATCTATGTTTATTGTTGTTCTCATAAGCTCACCTCCTAATGAAATTGGCACATTGCTATCGTGATAAAGACGTGTGATAAAAGTAATTCCTTTGAAGAAATCGAAAAACCCCGGCTATGTACCCTTGAAAGCAGAAAAGATTTTGATAATTGAAATATGAAGGTTTGATAATTTGCTTCTGACTTTTTCTCTTCCAGAATTATCAGAATTATACCATCTCATTTCTCAAATAGTACAAACTGATGAGTACGTTATCCAAGCCTTTTCTTCCCCAACACTTTCAATAGTCTTTTTTAACATTTTGATGATATCCTTTATTTCTACTTGAATCTTATTTAAGTCGCAGCAGGCGTATATCCAAACAATCTCATCATCTACAATTTCTTTTGTACTTGGATGACGCCACTTTCCCATGAAAGCTGCTGGAATTGAAGGTGTAGAATAAGTACAGCCCTCTATTCCGTCCGTATCTGTAAAAAGAAATGTTAATAAGGGGAGAGTTTTAGATATGGTTTTACTATTTACCGGAAGGTTTATTTCAATCTTAGTTAGATATTCAATAGTCATATAGAAGAAATGTTTAGTTTTCGGGTTTTAAATATTTTTCACTACTGTCCAAATTATTTCCCGAGAAAACTAATTTGTACAAGGCGGAATATTTCTCGTCCCATTTTTTCTGTAAGGATTTTTCTTTGTCATATGCATACCTTGGCTTAAATAAAGTACTTGGTTCTTCCTTGGTCCATTCACAACAAAAACATTCTTTGATTCCATGCCATAATTCCATACCTATCGCTATTAACTGCTCTTGGTTAATGAATGCTGTTCCCTCAGGACTTTCCAATTCATCATGAGGTTTTTCGACATAAACGTTTTTATCGCTGGCACCAAGAAAAAAATGTCCATCCCATCTTTTTCTTATGATGTTTATTTGTACCTTATCATTTTCATGTGCCTCTTTAAAAACAGGGTGTGCTTCCCACCATTTATCTTTCGCTTTAGCATACCACCAGTTATCTAGCTTGTTATTATAAACATCATAATATTTTAGAAACAAGTCGTTTTCGACAGCAATGTATGGTCCACATATTATATTTACGAGCGGTTTTTCCTCCTGTGTTTTATAAATATCAATTAGCGTACCATAATATCTAGGGTTAAGTTCTCCTGCTATGAAGAAAATTGCATCATTACTATCTAAAAAACTTTTACACAGTATATTTTTTATTTTTTCAGGGAAATTTTCAGCATTTAAAAAATCTTCGGAAGACACATTTCCTATTTCGTCTATTGAGCTTTTTGCGTAATTAACTAAATCTTTATAATTAATAACCTCCCTGCCGGACTCAATAATTTTTGAACATTGCTCATTAAACTTTTCTAGCAAATTATAGACGTTTTTATTTATTTCTATCACCATGATTTTACGTGAGCTACGCTTAAAAACGCACACTCCGACCAACTTGAACTGTTTTTGTAAATAACGTAACTTTTTAATTTTCAAAATTTATACTACCAGTATTCTTTTTACAAAGCAATCTATTTATTCTAAACTACTTAATTCGTTTAGTTAACTATCTCCTTAATTCCAAAGTATTCTTTAAACTGTAATTCGCTTTCATTGGTAAAAATAATTTTTCCTCTCAAATATAATGCAACGCCTCCCCTATTTTCTGTTTGAAAATCAGCGAATAACTTACATGGCGCATCATGGATAAGCTTTTCCAATTCATGCAAGTAATCTTTTATTGTTGACATATCTCAATATCTTCAATTGTTTTTATTTTTTGTAAAAGTTCGCTCCTTAGTTTGTATTCAGCCCACCAATTGAAAGTGTCGTCGTTTTCTTCTATCTCTCCGTTTTTAAATCTTTCAATAAAAGCTGCAGAAGACATGTGGTATTTCTTTTCATAATTTCTGATTGTTGAATCAGATAAATCTAATGCAAATTTAATTCTTCGCTTTTCTTCTTCAAGACCATCAGTCAGGAATTTTTTGATAGTGTCTGTTTCCCCTGATGTACTTTTAATATTTAACGTTGCCATACATAGTCTCCTTCGTTTTGTTTCGTAAAAACATATACATTTAAGTAAAAAAGACAAGTAACAGTGTCAAGCAAGAGACAAGTAACAATGTCAAACCTTCATTATTCAATTGAGAATTATATGGAATAGATAAAAAGGAAGCCATGACAAGACCACTACGAATTGAATCTGACTAAGGAATCGGTCTTCGTGTTTTTATGTGGTTATTGTTATTAACCCACCTAACAATTGTCAAGCTATTTTTTCTTTTGAGTTGTTAAATTTTCGAGTCTTTTCCGGATAATTCACCCAAAAAATCCCGCACCTTTTTCATATCGTCCCATACCTTTACCTTGTCATTGGGATTCCTCAGGAGATAGGCGGGATGGAAGGTGACCATCATGGGGATCCCTTTGTACTCGTGGAATCTTCCCCGTAATGTGCCAACGGGGGCTTTTGTATTGAGTAAGGTTTGAGCGGCAAAGGTGCCGAGGGCACACAAGACCTTTGGCTGAATTATCTCGATCTGTTTGATAAGATAAGGCATGCAGAGGACGATTTCCTCCGGGAGGGGATTGCGGTTGCCCGGCGGACGGCACTTCAGGACGTTGGCAATGTATACATCACTGCGTTTCATACCAATAGCCTCAATAATCTTGGTGAGTAACTGGCCTGCCCTGCCGACAAAGGGTTCGCCCTGAAGGTCTTCGTCACGGCCAGGCGCTTCTCCCACAAACATGAGCCTTGCCAGAGGGTTGCCGACGCCAAAGACAAGATTGGTTCGGGTCTTGCCCAAGGGACATTTATGACAGGCGAGCATTTCATTTCTTATTTCTTCCAGTAGTTTCCTCTTTCGTTCTTTCTCACTCATGAAGGTTAGGTCACCAGATATTTTTGTTGAATCATCGGGTGGACAAACGTTTGTCCCTGCCCCTGACGCGGAGATTTGTTCCTTGACAGGTTTTCTTACAACAGCAGCCTCTATAGGTTTGATTTGTGGAACAACATTTGGTAATGGGCGGCTTGTTACCTTATTCGATTTGGAGAGGGTGATTGTATCAACACCGAACCTCTCTTCAAGGTCGATTCTGGCCTTGACGGCGCTAATTATGGATGCCAATTCTCTTTTTATTTCATCCATGTGCATATGGTTCGATTCTCTGCCACGAAGGCACCATGCCACTAAAGTATTATTCTCTAAAAGCTTCTTTTCCCCATTCCCCGTTTCCACGAGGACATGTTTTATGAGGACAAGTTTGTGCAAGTCTTTAAAAATAGTGACGTGTGTCGAATGACGAGTGACGAGTAAAACGTTACTCGTTTCGATATTCGAATTTCGAATTTATCACAAGGCCTTTTCTAACTCATCAAGAATAAGTCGTTGTACTTCCGTAATAGTACCCTGAATCTCACAACCGGCTGCATATTTGTGGCCACCACCACCAAACTTGTTGGCAATGTTGTTCACATTAAAACCATTTCGACTCCGCAAACTTATCTTGATCCAGTTTGGTTCTGTCATTTCCCGGAGTAGCACGCCGACAATGACGCCGTCAATTGATATCGGAATGTCTGCAAACTCCTGCGTATCGATAGGATTAACGCCCGTTTCCCCCAGCATTTTCCGGGTAAGCCATAGAGTAGCAATCCTGTTGCCTGCGTGAAGATTGATCGTGTTGAGCGCAAGGGCATTCAATTTGATCAGATTGTAAGGGTTCGTATTATACACCTGCTTTGAAATCTCGGTATGCCGTGCTCCACGTTCAATCAGAAACGCAGCTATTCTAAGCGCTTCGGGTGTCGTATTGGAATGCGTAAACCGGCCTGTGTCGGTCACAATAGCCACATATAAAGCGGTCGCCATGGCGGGGGTAATATCAATATTCCCCCCTTTCAAAAGGTGCAGGAGAATCTCCCCTGTAGCACACATCTCCTCTGACACCCAGTTGATCTTTCCAAAATGTTCGTTGGAAATATGGTGGTCTATATTTATGATTATGGCGTCTTTGGGGATGATTCCTTGCGTCTTACCTAGCCGATCAAGGGTGGGACAATCCAGGGCAAAAACAACCTCTGCGCGCTCTTTTGGAAGTGCGGGATGGACGTATATCCCCTCACCCGGAATGATGAACTTATAAATCTGTGGAATCGGAGAATCATTGGCAATACTGACTGACTTCCCCATTCCCCTGAGCGCATGATATAACGCTACCTCAGACCCGATAGCATCACCATCAGCCCGCACATGCGTAGTAATGAAAAAACGTTCATAACGTTTTACAATGTCAATAATCTCGTTAATATGTATCGTTGCGGTGGTTTCTGTCACTTGTAAATACTCCGAACCTGTATCGTTGATTTTATGCTGAAAGAATGAGGATTATATGCAGAATCAGACCCTTTGTCAAACCTTCTTTTCCCTTGCATTTTGTTTTAAATACGTTAATATTTGATGCTAGAAATTCATTTTTAAGATTTTTTTATGCGGTTAGGAAGAAAGAATGAGAATTACCTTAAATGGCGAACCGAAAGAATGTCCTGAAGGAACAACCGTAGAAAAATTGCTTGAATTATATAAGATTGACAAGAACCGTGCAGCGGTAGAATTGAATTTACAAATTGTTCCCAGAAAGGAACTTTCCGGCTGCATACTTAACGATGCGGATATAGTGGAGGTAGTGACTTTTGTTGGTGGTGGATAGTGTAGAAAAGAAACGAGAGGATAAAAAACTTAAGATCGGGAAGTATGAGTTTACTTCCCGACTTTTTGTTGGTACAGGGAAATACCCTTCTATGGAAATAATGGCAGAAGCCATAGAGAGTAGCGGTACGGAAGTGGTTACCGTCGCTGTCCGACGAATGAAAATCAACGAATCGGAGTCCCTCTTAGACTATATTGACGCAAAAAAATATAAAATCCTGCCCAATACAGCGGGATGTTATTCTGCCGATGATGCCATTCGGGTAGCACGCCTTGCGCGGGAAACTGGCATATCTGACATGGTAAAATTGGAGGTGCTCGGTGATGAGAAAACACTTCTGCCCGACCCTATTGAAACGCTGAAAGCAACAACAGTTTTGGTCAAAGAGGGTTTTACCGTGCTCGTGTACACCTCAGACGACCCTATTATCGCAAAAAAGCTGGAAGATGCGGGTGCAACCTGTGTCATGCCGGCCGGTGCGCCGATTGGATCGGGTCAGGGTATTTTAAATAAAAACAACATACGGATTATCCTGGAATCGGCAAAGGTTCCTATTATCGTGGATGCCGGTGTCGGTACCGCATCAGACGTGACAATGGCCATGGAACTTGGTTGTGAGGGTGTGCTGCTTAACACGGGAATTGCCCTTGCAAAAGACCCTGTACGTATGGCAAGGGCCATGAAACTGGCGTGTGAATCAGGTCGGCTTGCATTTCTTTCCGGACGCATACCCAAAAGACTATACGCTAAAGCCAGCAGTCCGGAAAAGGATTTTTAAACTTCATTTTACCTGCCCGCGTTTTTTGTCTTAATTGAAAATATTCCTTCAGTTTTTCTTCAAATTTTTTAGACGAAGATTTATTAAATTTACTATGCTTGCCAAAAGAATTATACCTTGCCTTGATGTAAAAGACGGGCGTGTCGTTAAAGGAACGAATTTCCTGAATTTAAAAGACGCAGGAGATCCCGTTGAAATAGCGGCTTTATATGACAAAGAAGGCGCCGACGAATTAACCTTTCTCGATATTACAGCCTCACACGAGAACAGGGACATCATTCTCGATGTCGTCAAAAAAACCGCAGAACAGGTATTTATGCCCTTGACCGTTGGCGGAGGCATTCGGAATATTGACGACATCCGCAGATTGTTAAATGCCGGGGCTGATAAAGTTTCCATAAACACAGCCGCAGTTAAAGATCCAGAATTTGTTACAAAGGCGTCAAGACGTTTTGGCAGCCAGTGTATCGTAATCGCTATTGACGCAAAAAGAGTAAAAGGCAATGTTGCCAATACAAAGTGGGAAGTTTATATACACGGCGGTCGAACGCCTACCGGGTTGGACGCTGTTACATGGGCAAAGGAGGTAGAAGCAAAGGGCGCCGGTGAAATATTACTAACAAGCATGGATTGCGACGGCACCAAGAACGGCTTTGACATCGAGTTGAACAGAACCATATCAGAGGCAGTGAACATTCCCATTATAGCCTCTGGCGGGGCCGGTAAATTGGAACACTTTTTTGATGTTTTTACTAAGGGCAAAGCTGATGCCGCCCTGGCGGCCTCTGTTTTTCATTACAGAGAAATTTCCATTCGGGCAGTAAAAGAATATTTAATCAAAAAAGGCATTGCAACGAGAATATGATGATAGTAATTACGCCATTAGTTGTTTTTAATGCGTTACCGTATGAAGAAAAAAAGCGTCGAAGGCTTAATTTATTTTCCTGTATTTCATCTTTGATGGGGAGTAGTCATTTGTTTTCAAAAATTGAATCAGCTTTTTGTTTGCCTTCTGTTCTTTTGAGTAGTCAGGGAGCCAGAATTTTGCAGTATCAACCCCGCTAACAGTTTTATTCTTAGAATTTATGATATATGTCTTTTGTTCTGAAGCAGTATCCTGGTATTTTATGATGATGATACCGTCATTCGGATCAAAATCGATTTCAACATTCATGCCCTCATCGTCATATATCTTGCCTATGTTCTTTACTATATCGACTAATTCATCTAATTTGTCATCTTTTGGCATAATCTAAATTATTCTAACTGTATTCAAAAAAACACCTTTTCCGGATTTCTCCAAAAAAGGTGTTTTAAGTAATGTTTTAAACGATGGTGTTTGTATTTTCAGGTAATGTCTCCGTGCGTAAGCCTCTTCTCATCCGTGGGAATTTGTCAAATATATATCCCGACTGATCCGTACCCCGGCCGTCGGACAAACATTAACACATTCTTCACACCCATCGCAATGGGTCTTGCCTAAAGGCATGTTCATCATCGGGGCGATGCGGGTGGAGAAGCCGCGGCCGGTGTTGCCGAGGATGTTGCACTTTTTGACCTCTTCGCAGGCCCTTACGCAGGCGCTGCAGTTGATGCACTTGTGGGTTTCTATTTTGATCTTTTCGTGGGAATAATCTGTTTTAAAGGTGCGCCTTGCGCCCTCGAATAGTTTCTGGTCTGCCTGGTAATCCTGGGAGTGTTTCTTTAACAGGCAGATGTCTACTACGTTGCAGCCGCATTCCAGGCAACGTTTGGCCTCGGTGGTCATCTCGGCCTTTGTACAGTTCTGCTCGACTTCGTTGAAATTGCCCATGCGCTTGGTTACCGGCAACAGATCAATTTCTTTCCGGCTTCCCGCCTTAAACGCGGCGAACATTTCTGGTGGCAGTGTGCCGAGGTCGCCCGGATAGGAGCTAAAGCGTGATTCTTCCCCAACAACTTCTTTGCCCGTAAGGAATTGGTTTATTGATTGGGCGGCCTTTCGCGCGTCGGCCACGGCGCGTACGGCGAGGTCGGGGCCGTTGTAACAGTCGCCCGCGACAAAGAGTTTTGGGTCAACAGTGGTTTGGTAGCTGTTTCCCTTGGTGTCAAACAATCCCCATTTATTCACGGCCTTGTTTTTCACGAAGGAGAAGTCGGTTTTCTGGCCAATGGCCATGATGATGGAATCGGCTTCGATGGAAAATTCGCTGCCGGCAACGACTACGGGACGCCTTCTTCCGCTCTCGTCGGGTTCGCTCAGTTCCATTTTTACGCAGGTTATCTTGAGGCCTTTGCCTGACTTTTCAATCTTGGTGGGGTTGGTTAATACCTGGATGTCCACCCCTTCGTCGTAGGCGTCGCGCACTTCGGCATGGTGGGCGGGCATTTCTTTTTCCGTTCGACGATAGACGATTGTCGCCTTTGCGCCCAGTCGCACGGCGGCGCGGGCGGCGTCCATCGCGGTGCTTCCACCCCCTGCCACGACTACTCGTTTTCCAATATCCACGGGTTCGTATTTAGCCAGCTTTTCTAAAAGATCAATACCGGAAAAGACCCCGGGAAGGTCTTCCCCCTTTATGCCCATGGGTGTTGCCCTGGAGGCGCCTACGGAGAGGAGGACTGCATCAGAATTTTGAATAATTTCTTCAAAACCAATAGACTTTCCCACTTCCGTATTATAGTGAATAGTTACGCCCAATTGATTTATAATGGCGTCTCCTTCTAAATCCATAACATCTTCAGGAAGCCGATAATAGGGTATCCCGTAGCGGAGCATGCCCCCGTGCTTCGGGTGGCGTTCGTACATGGTGACTTCGTGTCCTTGCAGTCTCAAGTAATAGGCCGCAGAGAGCCCGGCGGGTCCTGCCCCGATGATTGTGACTTTTTTGCCGGTGGATTTTTTGGGTGGTTTTGGCAGATAGGGGCCGCCTTCCAATCTTTCCATTTCGGCAATATATCGCTTTTGGATGCCGATTAAAACGGCCTTGTCTACTTTTTGACGGCGGCACACTTCCTCGCACGGTCTTGGGCAGACCCTGCCTAAGACGTTGGGGAAGGGGACTTTTTCACGGATCAGGTTTGCCGCTTCTTTATACATGCCGCGTGATTCCAGGAAGAGGAAGCCCTGAATGTCAATATTTGCTGGGCATCCCTTTTGATTACACGGCGCATAACAATCGCCAAAGTGATCGGAAAGCAGCAGGTCTAAAGAGGCCTTCCGTGATTCCTGAACTTTTTTATTTTCCAGTTCCACCACCATGCCATTTTCAAGTTTCGTGGAACAGGAAGGCACCATTCCTCCGCGTCCACTTTTCTGTTCTACGGTAC
Organism: Planctomycetota bacterium; assembly: GCA_016873155.1. Taxonomy (GTDB): domain Bacteria; phylum Planctomycetota; class Brocadiia; order Brocadiales; family Brocadiaceae; genus Wunengus. Next base: position 9,234 of record VGXX01000056.1, read on the forward strand.
AAACCCAACAACCGGCATAATGTGATAATTTATCGTTATGGCAGAGTGTAGGAATTTCCACACCGAGCGTTTTCGCTGCATCCAAAATGGTAGTTCCCACATCGAACTGGAGTGCCTTTCCATCAATGGTTACGTTAACTTTATTTGACATGGTTATCCCTTAAAAATAGCATTAAATTTGCAAACTTCATAACACATTCCACACTTAATACAGATTTTCTGGTCAATATAGTGTACCGCCTTGGCTGTGCCTGAAATGGCCTTTACCGGGCAGTTTTTAAAGCATACATGACAGCCGGTGCAAGCTTTTTCAACAACCGCGAAGTTAATCAGGTCTTTGCAGACGCCCGCCCTGCACTTTTTTTCTTTAATGTGTTCTTCGTATTCGTCTTTAAAATATTTGATCGTCGTAATGATGGGATTTGGGGCGGTTTTGCCCAATCCGCACAGGGAAAGGTCTTTCACTTTTACGGAAAGGTCTGCGAGTTTATCAAGGTCGTCCATGGCGCCTTTGCCTGCCGCGATTCTTTCCAATATCTCCAGCAACCGGGTGGTTCCCACACGGCAGAAGGTACATTTTCCGCAGGATTCCTTCTGGGTAAAGGTAAGGAAGAATTTTGCCACGTCCACGATACAGGTGTCGGCGTCCATTACCACCATACCGCCGGAACCCATAATTGCGCCCGTTGCGGCAATGCTTTCGTAATCTACGGGTGTATCAAGCAGGTTTTCCGGTATACAACCTCCTGACGGCCCGCCCAATTGAACGGCCTTAAAGGGTTTGCCTGAGGAGGTGCCGCCTCCGATGGTGTAGATTATATCACGCAAAGGGATACCCATATCCACCTCAACGAGGCCGCCCTTAGCAATCTTTCCGGCTACGGAGAAGACCTTCGTGCCCTTGCTCTTCGGGGTGCCGTAAGCGGCGTAGGCCGCGGAGCCGTTGTTGATGATCCAGGGGACAGAGGCCAGTGTTTCTACGTTGTTAATGTTGGTTGGGTATTTCCATAGACCCGATACGGCCGGGAAGGGCGGTCTTAACCGGGGATTTCCCCGCTCGCCTTCTATGGAGGCGATGAGCGCCGTCTCTTCGCCGCACACAAAGGCGCCTGCGCCCTCTTTGATTTTTAGATGAAATGAAAAATTGCTCTTGAGGATGTCGTCACCCAGGAGGTTTCTTTCCGTAGCCTGGGTAATGGCTATCTTTAACCGCTTGATCGCCAGCGGATACTCGGCGCGCACGTAGATATAACCGTAGTTTGCGCCAATAGCGTATCCCCCGATAATTAACCCTTCGATTACCCTGTGGGGGTCGCTTTCCAATACCGCGCGGTCCATAAATGCGCCTGGGTCGCCCTCGTCGGCGTTGCATATCATGTATTTTTTTTCTGCCTGGTTGTTTCTGGCAAATTGCCATTTCATACCCGTCGGGAAACCCGCGCCGCCGCGGCCTCTCAGGCCGGATGCCTTCATTTCCTCGATCACCTGTTCGGGGGTCATGGAGGTCAAGACCTTTTTAAGCGCCTTGTAGCCGCCTTTTTCTATGTAGGGCGCGATGTCGTCCGGGTCAATAACTCCGCAGTTTTCCAGGACGATTTTGTGCTGTTTCAGCCGGAAGCTTTCCTTCTTGTCCGGTTGGCGGGAGTTTTCGATAACAAACTTTTCGTCCACGTATTCCTGGGTAAGGAGGGGTTCGAGTACCTTGTCTACGTCTTTTTTATGAATGTTTCCCAGCATCAGGTGGTTGCCGTCGGGATAAAATACTTCCAGGATTGGTTCTTTAAAACACATACCGTTGCACGATGTGTGACTTAAAGTGGCGTTGGTGTGACTTTTCATTTTTGCGGCCAATTCCTCATAGAGATCTTTGGCCCCGGCCGCGATACCACAGCTTCCTAAACCTACTACGAATCGAATATGCCCATTATTCTTTCCCATATTTTTTTAACGTGCTCCTTACTTTCGATGATGACAGGCTGCCGTAAACGTCCTCATTAATCATAACTACGGGGGCAAGAGAACAACATCCCAGACAGGCCACCGTTTCCAGGGAAAACGCGCCATCTTCTGTAGTCTGGTCTATATTGATGCCCAACTGATCTTTAAATGCCACGATGCTGACGTCCGCGCCTTTTACATGGCAGGCCGTCCCTTTGCATATCTTAATGGCATTTTTCCCCTTGGGGGTTAGTTTAAACTGTGAATAAAACGTGGCTACACCGTAAAGATGGGATTTCGTTATTTCCGACTCTTCGCAAACCTTGCCTAAAACGTCCATAGGGAGGTATCCATAATCGGCTTGAATGGCCTGTAAAATTGGGATGGACGCTTCTTTTGTCCTGCCATAGTTTTTTATGTATTTTTCAACATTAACTTTTGACATTTCTACTCCATTAATTGTTTTTGTTTTTTATATAATTGTAGTAAGCTAAAATGGTTTTTGGAAGCATAAATTTAGAAAATTGCAAATTTTTTTTAATTGTTTTTACAATTATATTATAAAAAATTCAATAAAAATAAATAATTTATTTTCCAATTCATTGACATTATTTATTTTAATGATATAATTTGTTTGTTTAAAATATTATTTTAAACATTCATCATTCCCAATTAATGGTAAACTTTATACCACAAGAAAAGATTGCAGAAATACAGCAAGCATCGGATATTATTCAAATCATATCAGAGCACGTCCACCTAAAACAAAGCGGTAGAAATTTCCTGGGCTTGTGTCCTTTCCATTCTGAAAAAACACCTTCATTTACCGTAAATCCAGAGAAAAAACTCTTTAAATGCTTTGGATGCGGCGAAGGTGGAACGGTATTTCAATTTATCATGAAACAGGAAGGTGTGGATTTTGTGGAAGCAGTAAAGCTGGTAGCTTCCAAGTCTCATATTGATCTTTCTCATTTACAAAATAATAAAAGGACATCTTTCTCGACTGCCGAAAAGACCAATTTGGTAAACATAACCAATTTTGCTGCAAAATTTTATCATAGCGTCCTGCTTAACAGCGAATATGGAAAAGTTGCAAGAGATTACTTACAAAAACGGCAGATAAACGACCAATCCGTCAAAAACTTCTGTCTTGGTTATGCCCCAAACAGCTGGGATGCGTTATTGAAAACATGCAAAGAGCGCAACATTCCAACTGAACTATTAGAAAAAGCGGGGTTGATTATCCCAAAAAAGGAAGGAAATGGATATTATGACCGATTCCGGAACAGGCTGATGTTTCCAATACTGGACGCAAGGAAACAGGTCGTTGGTTTTGGAGGCAGGTCTTTGGATGACTCACTTCCAAAATATTTAAATTCACCGGAAACCGTTCTCTTTAACAAGAGCAACGTCCTTTACGGTATCGACATCGCAAAAAATGTCCTTTTGAAGCAGCATAGAGTGATACTCATGGAGGGTTATACAGATGTAATCATGGCGCATCAGCATGGAATTGATTGGTCAGTAGCCGTAATGGGAACGTCTATATCAAAACAGCACTTGAGGCAGTTAAGGCAATACTGTAATCAGGTAATACTCCTGCTTGATTCGGATATCGCAGGCCAGAAATCTTCTGATAGAAACCTGGACATTTTTATTGAAGAAGAATTTGATGTAAAAATTGCCCAGCTACCTAAAGACTTTGACCCCTGTGACTTTCTCATAGCAGAAGGCGCAGAGAGTTTTTTGGCATGCGTCAATAGCGCCAAAGATTTTTTCAGTTTTAAGATCGAAATGGCTGCCTCCAAATGGGACATGTCAACCATTCATGGCAAGGCAAATGCCATTAGCGACGTGCTTTCGACAGCCATGAAAATGCCTGATGTTATCAAACGTAATTTACTCGTTAAATGGATTTCCGAAGAGATGTCCATTGATGAGGCAACATTGCGGTCGCAGCTAAAAAAAGTTAATAAACAACCCTTTACCACAGATAAAAAACAACCTGTCGAGCAACGATTAGATGCTTCTTCAAAGATGGAGCGAGAACTCTTGTATTTGATGTTATCATCCAATATACTTATACCAAAGGTATTAGAAGAGATATGCCTGGAAGAATTTACTAATGTGGATTTTCAGCGGATAGCCGGGAAGATAGTTGAATTATACCATAAAAATAGTGTTGTAAAAGGCGAAGACGTGTTACATATATTGGATGACGCCCGACTCAATAAAATTCTCATGGACATTGTAACAGCAGAGGAGTTTCGAAATATTACCGATCATGGCAATAGGCTAGAGGCGTGTATTCATTTTTTAAAGAGACGAAACAGCAAAAAAGAAATGCACCAAACAAAGAAAGAAACGTTAGAGACCGTCAAGGTTAATAGTAGCGAGGAAGACATCGTTGTCTTGCTGGATGAATTCCATAGAAAAAACAGAAACATCCATGCTTTGAAAAATAAAAGTTAGGTTTTGTTTCACACTGTTAACCTCATGATACATTTATTGTATAGGAATTTTTCTTTCATATACGCGGATTCGTTGGTAATGACAGACAAAAAATCCCCCTTAAAAAAGGGGGCTATGGGGTTGTAAACTTGTCCTCATGAAAATGGGGAATAGCCCAGAAAAAACACAACCCCCTGAATCCCCCTTTGTTAAGGGGGACTTAACGGAACAACTTGATTATCTCCATTTATATAACTTATTAAGGAGGTCTATCTTTAAATGGATAATTTGAATCAGAAAATTAAGCATCTCGTACAAAAGGGCAAAGAAAAAGGTTACTTAACGTACGAAGAACTGAATGATATGTTGCCCGATGACGCGGATATTTCTCCAGAAAAGATTGATGACATCCTGATGATGCTGGATGAGCTGGGAATAGACCTCATTGATGAAACAGAAATTGAGAGCCGCGATGTTGCTGATGCAGAAGAAGCGCCGGTTTTTACAGAAGTCGATTTGGAATTCGGCGAAGTTCCGACAATTACAGAAAAAATAGACGATCCTGTTCGCATGTATCTCACCCAAATGGGCGAAATCCCCCTGCTTACGCGAGACGAAGAAATCATGCTCGCAAAAAAGATCGAAATTACGAGAAAGCGATTTTTAAAGAAGGTATTGCATTCCGACCTCTCACTGGCGACCTGTTTGAGGATATTAGAGGATGTAAATAATGGGGAGCTTTCGTTCGATCGCACCTTGAAGGTTAATGCAATGGTCGATAATTGTAAGGACGAAATTTTAGAACAGTTTCCCAGAAGTTCCAAAATCCTAAAAACGATCCTCCAGAAAAACAAAGAAGATTATCTTCGCGCCAAACGAAAACAGACTTCGGAAAAAGAAAGAATCAAACTGCTTCGGGTAATCAGGAACAGAAGGCGAAAAGGCATCGACCTGCTTGAAGAAATAAATATCCGCACAAAACGAATACAGCCCCTGATGAAGAAACTCCAGGAAATCGTTCATGAAATGGAAGAACTGGAAGCACAGACCATGGAATGCAAGCCTCGTTCCAGGTCAAATGGTCGCTATAAAGAACTGGAATCTCAATACGAAAAGTTGGAAGGTATGGTCCTGGAATCTTCTCAGAGACTGAAACGACGCGTTGAATCTATTGAAAATATTTACCGGGAACATGAGGGCGCTAAAAGAAAACTTTCCGGGGCAAATCTAAGACTCGTGGTAAGTATTGCCAAAAAATACAGGAACCGTGGTTTAAGTTTCCTGGACTTGATTCAAGAAGGCAATACAGGACTTATGCGCGCAGTGGACAAATACGAGTACCGGCGTGGGTACAAATTCAGCACCTATGCTACGTGGTGGATACGCCAGGCAATTACCCGTTCTATTGCCGATCAGGCAAGAACGATACGTATCCCCGTGCACATGATCGAAACCATGAGCAAGATACGAAACGTCTCGAAGAAACTGCTGCAGGAAAAAGGCCGTGAACCGACCATTGAGGAGATTGCAAAAGAGGTAAAGATCACCGTAGGAGAAGCGCGGCGCGTGCTCAAGATATCCCGGCATCAAATATCGCTGGATCGGCCTGTTGGTGAAAGCGAGGACAGTTCCTTCGGCGATTTTATTGAGGATGAAAAGGCAGAATCCCCTGTGTCAGCAGCAACCCAGGAAATGCTGAAAGACAAGATTGAAAATGTACTGGAAACGTTAACCTATCGCGAAAGAGAAATCATTAAACTTCGATACGGCATCGGCGATGGATACACGTATACGCTCGAAGAGGTAGGCAAGATATTTAAGGTCACACGGGAAAGGGTTCGGCAGATTGAGGCAAAGGCGGTGCGGAAATTACAACACCCGATCAGAAGCCGAAAACTCGAAGGATTTTTAGACGGAATTGGCGGAGATTGACGGGTAGAGACAGGTTTCAAACCTGTCTCTACTGCACGTAAAATTATCTGAAAAGAGGAATGAATGAATGAACGGATAGAGGCACTTCGGCGGTTACAGTCCATAGACACAAAGTTGAAAAGACTGGAAGGCGACAAACTCTACAGAGGTTATGACGTTCAAAAAAAACAAAATCAGATTCAACAAAAGAAAGCGGAATTGTCAAAAATTAGTGAAGAGACAAGGGCATTCCAGAGAAATATCAACAGCAAGGAACTTGATCTGAAAAGCATAGAGACAGAGATTAATAAATTTCGACAACAGATGAATCAAGTCAAGACCAACAAGGAATACAGTGCGTTGAAAACTGAAATCGGAGGAAAGGAAGCTGACAAGTCCGTCCTGGAAGATGAAATTCTGCGCATGATGACAACCTATGAAGAAATGCAGCAAAGGTACAAATCCTTTGAAAAGGTAATTGCACTAGAAGAGTCACAACTGAAGGAAGTCCAAAAACAGGTAGAAACGGACATACAAGCGATGGAAACTGAAATTGCCGAACTCAAGGAAAAACACAGCAACTACGCATCCAGGATCGACCAGGATGCCTTACAACATTACAACAGGCTTGTCAGCCACAAGGATGCAGTAGCCATAGTCAGCGTTATTAATCAGGTATGTCAGGGTTGTTTTATGTCCGTAACTGCACAAACGCTCAACCAGCTTATGTCAGACAAAGACATTACCTTTTGCCACAGCTGCGGTCGGATTTTGTACCTTGAGGATGGCAGTGAAAGATCAGGTGAAGATTAAGCAGACGAGGTGGTCGTCGGTCCCGACTGTTCTTACGAATGGGAGGGACGGGAGGAAAGTCCGAGCTCCACAGGACGCAGTGCTCCGTAACGCGGAGTCCCGGTGACGGGAAGGAAAGTGCAACAGAAAATATACCGTTCCATCTTTTTGATGGAATAAGGGTGAAATGGCGGGGTCGTTACCGACTTAATGTAAGAGCCCACCGCTCTGATGGCGACATCG
>VGXX01000057.1 GCA_016873155.1 Planctomycetota bacterium
GCTCCGCTGGAATCTCCCATTGCAAAATATGGTTTCTTTAACGATTCCGGAATTTTCGTTGGAAACTGCAGGGACACGGCATCGCGAAAGATTTCTTCCTGTTTATTGGTTGAATCGTCCCATTCGACCAAAAAAGCGATTTCATCCTTATTGTACAAAGCCCTGATCATAACTGCATCAACTGACGGCGCCCAATGTCTGGGACTGGCGATGATTTGCCCTGCCAATGGAACCTCCACCGGCATGGCTTTACTCCAGTTCTCATCTAACGGTTCTATCGGTAATTGTTCACTCTCAGACAACTTTACCTTTACAACCACATCAGACGCCATATCCTTCGATAAATTTTTCACATAGTGAGCAACATGCCAACGATCTTCATCAGAAAGTTTTTCTAAATAAGACCCCATCGGGGTCTCATTAAACCCGGTTGAAATCGTACGATAAATATCTTCGGTCGCATTACCACCCTTAAAATTCCACGCCTTGGATAAATCTCTCGCCCTATAAGGCATATTCCATTCTGTCTGCAACGCCACCGTCAAAGGGCCATTTCCCCGGCCATCCTCGCCATGGCATTCATAACACTTCATCTCCTTAAATAGCTCCTGCCCTCTTTTCACGCTGTCCGGCGTCGAGACATCCGACCCTACCGGTACTACCTTCGGAGCGGTATCTTTCTTGAACTGTTCACTAAAAGTCTTGATATAATAGATTACCTGCCACCGTTCTGTTTCCGAAATCGTGCTCCAGAACGGCATGGCCGTACCTTCTATACCGCTGGTAATAATTCTAAAAAGGTCTTCGTCCGTAGGAACTGAACCTGCCGCTGTAGAACGAACTTTATACTCATTTCTCGTAAAGTTCCTGGGTTTAGGAAACATCGTCTTCGATGCAGGGCCATCACCCTTGCCTTCGATTCCATGACAATACCAACACCGCTTCTCGTAAACCTTTTTTCCTTCTGCAATAGATTCTGATGTTTCAGACAACTTTTGCGGCACCTCATGTTTATAAGTTCTGAACAAGTGCGATGTCTGCGCGGATACCTCAGAACGTCCCGCAAAAACACCTGTCATTAATACGATCAATCCCAAACCAATCAAAACACTTTTAAACGCTTTTATCATAGTATTTATTTGCTCTTCTATCCGTTGCTGTTGATAAATTAATCACCTTTAACAGTTAAGAACCAAGCCTCCCTTTTACACAAGCGCGATATTATTCAAGCTTTTCCGTTTGCCGAGGCATAACACCAGCCGTATCATATTCACCCATAATAATCTTCCAGATTTCATCATCCTTCAAATCATCTTTCCATGACGGCATCGCCGAATCCCATGGGGTAGACTCCGACGGGAGACCAGGCCCCCCTTCCTTAATACGCCAAAAGACATAGTTGTCCACTACCGTTGCAATCGTTCCCGGATCCTGAAAATTAATCGGTCTCAGACGGAACGAATTTGAAAACGGCCCGTTGCCATCCGCCTTTGAGCCATGACAGGGACGACAATAGGTTTGAAAGAGAATCTTTCCTTCTTCGATGGACTTTCGTTGTGTTTCAGCATCAGCCCCACGGAATGGATTCTCAAGTTTTTCAAACTCTTGCGGAAGGGTAGGATGCTGAATCCTTAATTCCACCGGTGATGCAGCGCCCGGAATAGCCCAGGAATATACAAACCACCCCACGATAACAGGAAAACCAACAAACAATACCTTTTGTAATAAAATTTTTATTGTTGGCCCGCCCCCGGGTAATAAAAAGCCCAAAAAATCGGCAAATTTCTGATTACTGGTAGTTGCATACACCAAGCCAGCTAAAATTCCCATAATCATATACCACATCATCAGGGTACTTGGCGTAGGCATAGGATGATCTTTCGCCATCAACACCTGAAATATTTTAGGGGAAGCATATTTAAGGAACAAAAACAAGCAGACAACTGCAGTGATTACCCATATCATTAAAAATTTACTGCGTTTTTTAGCCATTAATACACTCCTAACTATTGATTCCTTCGCATAAACAACTGCATCATTGACCTATTTCAAACTCTGTAAAAAGGATACAATCCCGTAAAAATCCTGAACACTCAACAACTCGCCAATATTTCCCGGCATAATCGAAACATCCTGTTTTTTCATTTCCTGGATGTCACTTTTAGCAATAGCCACCTCTTCAATCTCGCCACTTTCTTCTTTTAATAAGACAATCTCTTCTTCGGTTTCACTCTTAATCAATCCATTATAGGGAATTCCATCGGTAGTTATCACATACATTGTTTCATACCCTTTTACGATCTTGGCGCTCGGCTTAAGGATAGATTCAAGGAAATATTCAGGAGTCTGAATAGCGCCAATCCCCGTAAGCTCCGGGCCAACCTGCTTTCCCCTGCCATTCACAACGTGACACTTTCCACAGGTAACAGGGCGGGTTTCATCAAAGAACACCTTTTCACCTTCTTTTGCATCAACAACCATCGGCGGTACCCACGGTTTTACCTTTTTCTTTGACGCCTCAGGTATTTTATCCTTATACTTCATGAGAGCGCCAATGTCAGGCTCTCCTCCCAGTGTTTGAAGATATGCCAAAACAGCCAGTATCTTTTCCCGGGACAACATAATGGGAGGGTCGAATACCCTCGGCATAATTTTATCATACCCTTTCACAATATATTTATCAGGCTCTACTATAGATTCGACCAGATAATCCAATCCCGAAGGCAAGCCCAGCTCTTTTGCCCGCTCTTCAGCCCTACCTGACAAGCCATCCTGATCAGGGCCTCTTGTAGCGCTTCCGCTCGAACCTATCTTGTGGCAGGTGCTGCACTGTCCGTCACCCCAAAATATCTTTTCCCCAGACTCCGGACTTACCCCACCAGCCGACTCACCGCCGCCCGTACCGGAAAGGCCAGCCACATACATCGTGATATAGATATAAAATCCTATAACTGCAACTCCAAATGCCGTAATTTTAAGCATGCTTTTATTCATAAGTTTTCTATGCCTTCATTTTACTATCTTGAGATTTTAACCTGATTAAACATTCTCCCTAATTCGTATCTCTGCAATTGCCCGCATTCAACTTCTGCTATAGCTTGATTCAAATCTAGTCCTCATATCCCGCAGAAACTTCCCCATATTCATGTTCTTTTGCTTTTTCTTTCTTGTCACCGAGACCGGCCAGCCAGAACACAAAAGCTACCAGACCCAAGAAGAGCGCCACAATCAAACCTACTATCCTGCCCATGTATGCCAGGGACGGGGTGTACGCCCATTGTGAAGTATCCTGCATAATGCCATAAACATGCCAGTCCATTCTCAGTCCGGAACGTATGAAGCCCATCAATCCCATCAGAATAACAATAACCACACACAACAGAAGCAACGCATACTGAGACCGCACAGGCATCTTCCCCCACTCAATACCCCCCACAAGTTTCGCCTTGCGGAACATGAAAATATCAATGACGGCATTCATAATCAGACAGCTCATCACGATTGAAACCTGCGTCACCGATAAGTATCTCAAAACCAAATTTGCCTTTTGCATCACCTCGAAACCATAATACCAGAAGTAAAGCACCGCAATACACGCCGTAACTGCAAAGAGTATAGCCTGCCCTAATTTCCCTTTGTTTCTAAAGGTTAAATATGCAGCTAAACATATCACAAACGACTGGATATACAGCGCACGAATAAGCGGCTTCACAAAAACCTTCATGTTGGCCTCAAGTTCCACAAAATTAAGCGATATCGCATAAGAAACCAGCATCAGCAGACAAAAGATCACGCCAGAAAATATTCCCACCTTACCGACTTTCCCCTGTTCAGAAAACGGCATCATCTCTCCCTTGTTACTCCTGCGGTAGATCAGGAAGGAAAAGAATGTAGCAAGAATTATCAGGTTGACCACGGCATTTTTTGCAGCCATAACACCAAAATACTTAGAGAACGGATGATACTGCTCGCCGATCATCGCCCTCTCCTCACCACTAAGCGGCAGATTGTGAGGCGTCAACCAGACCGCAAAACACATGAAGATTACGAAGATAAGGTACTTGAAAAATTTTGTGTATCGCTCAGACCCTTTAATCCTACCCATTCCAAGCCATAGATAATAATTCGCACCGATAAAAAGCATGCCAATCAGGATGGCTTGAATAATAAACGTCCAGGAAAAAGCGCCACCCATCATAATATTACCCATCACAGGACTGGAGCTGTAAATTTCACGCCCAAGCCAGTATCCTGCAAACGGTAATGGAATCAACGCGCCAACTCCGATAAAGTTTCCGACATAACCCATCCAATCGTAATGAGCCCTTTCCTCTTCTGATTTTGAACCTAAGAACTTAACCGCTGCATACGCGCCTACCACAAAACCGCCAAAGCACACGTTTGCGATCAGACGATGGATATTTACCGGCATCCAGAGCGGATTATATATGGCATGAGACAAACTGAGCAGCTTCCCCGTCAGAGGGGCAACCCCCGCAGGACTCATCATGTACGTTGCCCATGAATTGGTAATGAACATAAGCCCCGTGCCAAACAGGTTAAGCATGACACCCAACATGATATGGAACCATTTCTTAAAGGCGGCACCCTTAAGAATTTCCCACGAATAATAATAACCATACAAAGTGAATGCTTCGCCGAAGAACATCAATGCATAAATATACATGGTCGGCGCAAATACATTTGTCATATGGCCCATAAATTCCGGATACAAACCATACAGACAGAATCCAAGCAATCCGCCTAACGACGCGGTCGTAGCGAACGCGGCAGACAGCAGCTTGGTAAATTCCTTCGCCATCTTATCATATTTGATGTCGCCGCCTTTGAATCCTACGATCTCAACAATAACGGCAAATATGGGAACACCCAACACAAAGGCAGCAAACATGAGATGTAATTCCGATACAATCCAGACTATCACGCGGGAATCAATCCCAAAAAACGCCCGATACTGAACAGGCCCTGCCTCTTCTTCCTCAACTGCAGCAGTTGCCGTTCCGGCCTCCCCCGCAGGCTGCCCTTCCGGAGACTGCGACGATGCTGGCGCCTGACCAGCTTCGAATTGGGGCAATTCAACGCCAGGCGCTGCGGCTTCTTTTGCCGCCTCTGCCGGCGCATCGGCAGCAAAAATATTTTGTGAAAGCGGAAGGAATGAAACAATGGAAAGGAAAAACAATAAGACAACACTATATATACTTCTCTTTGGGAGGTTCAACAATATCTTCAAATTATTCATTAGCGGTGCGCCTTTTTTAACAAGTAGGTTACACATTCCATAAAGTTATGAACACAGTTATTTCTTTGTCAAAACAAAGTCTGCCACAACCTCTTCTTTCGGCTTTACGGTTACATCGCCGGCCTTTTTCCCAAGCTTCTCCTGCCAGGCCTCGATCTTATACGTGCCAGCAGGCACGTTCTCAATCTTAAATTGACCATTTTCATTCGTAACGGCAAAATAAGGATTTGCCTTAATTACGATAAAAGAACTCATCCATTTGTGCACATCACACGTAATCTTTACTATCTCCGCAAGATCAAATTTCTTCGTCATTTTCCCGCCGCCCGACACACCTTCATTAAAAGCGGGGTTCTTGATAGACCATGAGTGAAGATTGTGCATTACGTTGTCGCTATTTAGCAAATCCACGCTGGAACCAACCGGTACTGCAACAACATGAGGAGTAAACAAGCATTCTTTCTGATCCAGCACAGCAGTTACCGCCTCAATCTTCTTACCCGCTGCAATGTCAACCAAAGAAACCACGACATTTTTAACACCCTTGGATTCGCCGTTAACCACCAATTCCTCCGACGCCTTATTTTCGTGTCCGCAGGTTTGCTCATCCTTATCGACCTTCAACATCTTTGCGGATGGGACATCACCGTCAAATTTTACAGTCCCAACAATCGTTCCCCCATCTTTCACATCCACCTCTTTGTAGGCGACGCCTTTTTCCTGCGCCATAGCGAAATTATTTATTACCCCGCTGCCCATAACACTGAATGCCAAACCACTAACAATTGTCAAGCATCTCAAACTTTTCAACATCGTTACCTCCACATTCATCTTCTAAAAGTTACTATGGATTCAAAAAAATCCCGTTAATATCTTTCTTTGGATATACTCAAAACAAAGGCGAACTATGATACATTATATAACAAGTTTGTCAATCACAAATTTTCGTAAAAACAAAACCGAAACCAGCGTTTTTTGGGAAAATCTTACAATGGGATTTAGCAAATAACAACATTCATTCCTTTTAATAAAAAAATAAAAAAATAATTTAAAAACTATGTAACTAATTAAATTTCAAATTCTTAGTTTTTTATAATCAAGCATTATAAAACATCTTCCGGGCTTTATGAGCTACGAAAAAATTTCAGTATTGCAATGATAGTTTCAAATGTAGTATTACAAAACTATTCATAAACATTAAAAACTAATTTAATGTTCTCTTCAGGGTTTCAATGTCTTTAGGATTTGTGAGCTTGCCAGGCTCGATAATCACATCGGGCTCCATCTTGAATCGCCTGACCCATGTCGTTTCCGAAGGAGGTTTCCAGTATAACTTGTACAAACCGGGCGATACATTTACAAAACGATACATACCATCATCGTCTGTGACTGTTTCTATCTCTACGGCTTCCGCCACCGGGCGATACCCTTTTGCTAAAAGTCCGCTTTTTTCCAACATCTGCAACTTTACCTGGCAACCGGAAAGAGGACTTCCGCTCCGCAATATCTTCCCCTCAACGCTTCCAAGATTCCGGTCCTGAATTACCGGTTCTTCTTTCTTAATATCTTCTTCAACCTCCTTATCAACTTCCTCTTTATCATGCGACTCTTTTAACAGGTCTTGATTCGATTCGGACATTTCACCGCTCTCCGTCAGAGGTCTTTCGTCCTCAATCGATTCACGAATACCCATTGACGCATCTTCGGCCTTAGTCACTAATTTGTCATCTTCTTCCAGCAAGCTTTCCTTTTTCGCCTTTTTAGTCTTTAGCCTATAATATTTCCCCGCTTCTTTCTTTTCTATTGGATCAGTCCTTATCTCATCGACTATTACTCTATTGCCGGCATCTTCTGGTATCTTGGGTTCTAATTCCCGATCCTCATTAACCTGCGATGATTTTCCCTTTTCCTCAACCACATCTGTGGTTATTGGTCTGCTATCAATCTCAGGTGGAGCTGAAACGGTCTGCTTGTCGTCCGGTCGGAAGGACATTTGAAGTGAAGAAATTTTGGAGGTAGGAATCAGTACATGAATAGCATCTTCGGTAATTTCCTTGATCTTACATTCCACAGTTACATTTGCAATATCCAGGGAAATCATATCGGGGTAATTCCCGGGATTTAAAAATTGCATATTCAGGGATTTTATGGACTTCTTTGGTATTACCGCATTTATATATTCCCCGGTAACCCCCACTACTTTGAGATCAATATCTTTGCCAACATTCCTGAGAACTACGGTATCCCCATTCACAGCAACACAGAAGCACACAAACGCACAGAAAACAATCGCCGCAAACTTTATCATTAAAAATATTCCCAAACAATAAAACCTAACAGCTACAATTTCTTTCGCGGGTTCAAATTTGCAATTTGAACCCCGTGTTTTATATTGTTGATTCCGCCGTCGTCTTCACAGGGCGTAATCAACCAAATAAACCCATGGGTTCAGGCTTCGCCGTGAGCTCAGCCGAACGGTTACAAACCTGAACCCGCCAAGGGAACCCGCCGAGACATGCATCGTTTTTACCATTTACCGTAGGGGCAGGTTTGAAACCTGCCCCTACAAATGGCATTAGTTTAACATCCATTAGTTTTATATCAACTAAAAAAATAAGGGGATAACCCCGAAAATATTCAGGATTACCCCCTTGTAATTCAAATTGTACAGACGCCCCGCCGGGACATCTCTACTATTTTTTTCTTATCTTCACAATAACAAAAGTCGTATAAACCTCTCCTTCACTGTCTTCAACGGTAAATACCACCTTGGAATTACCCTTCTTCTGCCCGGCCGTAATAGTGAAAGTGGCCTGACCATTTGCATCAGTTGTTGCGGTCGTAGCATCAATCGCAACACGATTCTTTCCTGTTTTAATAACGGCATTCACTGTTGCGCCCTCTGACTTACAATCGTCTGCCCCGCTCACCGTAACAGTTACCGTTTTGCCTTCACCGAGTTTCAAATTCAGCTTCTTCGTATCTAGGGTAATTGCCTCCGGTTCACATTCGGTGGTTGTTGGCGTCGGCGTTGCTGTTGGGGTTGCAACAGCAGTGCTTATTTGTTTTGTGGTCGTATAAATATAATCACCCTGATTCGTGCCATCTCCATTCGCTTCATTACCGGCTGCATAGAATGTCACCACCCCCTGCCCATCGGCAGGTGCAGTCCAGTTTACATTCCAACTAGCATTTCCAGACTGGCTGCTGCCTGCAGAGGTATGTTTTATATAATCCCCATTATTGGTTTGTGTATTACCATCACCTTCGACACTACTGAAAGTACCAACGTGGTTATTGTTTGTGTCTAACGCTGAAAGTTCAAAACCATGCTTGGCAGTGCTGGAATTACCAAAAGAAACGGATACGCTTAAAGTTTCTCCCGGGGTATAGCTGGCTGGCGCTGAGATAGAAAACGCTGCCAAACCGGAATTAAGGTCATAGTTATTATGGCATCCATCATTACACGTTAGTAAATTATCGGCCGGCGAACCTGTGCGGCCGTCGGGAGGGCCGCCTGAAAATGCGAATAACGTACTTACGCCTATCCCCATAATCCCTATTACAAGAACACCGTAAACAGCCATTTTAAAACAATTTCTCATACACTGTTCCTCCTAAAAAATTTGCCTGAAAGCAAAAATAAATTCCCCGTACCATAACCATGTTAACATTTTATTTCAGATCAAATCTTTAATAACGTAAACAATCCCGGATATAAATCTGTGCGATAATACTATCTTCAGGCATGAATGTCAATGCAATTGACTGCCACCTGCTTCGGTAAATTAAAGAAACACAAAGGCCAATAAAAAACCTCCCGCAAGGACAAAGCCTTGCGGGAGGCGAGGAGAAGGCTTTCGATAAATTCTATTAATGCTCCAAAGGATTATATGGTTTGCCGCCTTTCAAAGGGGCATCCGGCTGCGCTGCCTTGCTTTTGCTTTTTACGTCGAAAATCGTCAAAGCGCCCATAGGATACTTGCCTGTTGACACCATTCCGCGCAGATTATGATCGTGCATGATGGTGATGCCAGCGCCCAAATTGCAGGACAGGCATTTCCTCTGGCTGGCAAAATGGGGAATCTTCACCAGCACGTCAATCCGCTCACCACTTGCAATACAAATGGTGTCTTTCTCATAGGTACTCTTTAACTTCCTTCCATCTAACGCAACGACTTCCATGTGGTATCCGTGCGGGTGGAGCGCAAATACGTGGTCGGCTCCAATAGCCATCAACCGCAGCAGAACCGTCTCGTCTTCATAGGCAACAATTCTTGAACGGGGATCGTTTATCACAGAACGTGGATGATACAGGTTATCAGTAAACGTCCTGCCATTAATCAAGTAATAATCGGCCTTCCAGTCTTGTAAACCATGAACAACCCCAGATTCCTGCAACATTTCATTTGCCGTAGAAGATAATTCACTTAAAAACAGCGTATAATCACGATCATACTTATATCCATAGGCTGTCTTCGTCCTGTCTTGATGAATAATTATGGGGAAGTACATTCCGGCAAGGATATGGTTAAAACTGTCCACGTGGCAATGCCCCATAAAAGAGCCCTCGTATTGAGGCGTAATCTCGTAAGTAAAAGATTTATGCTCCAATACCGGGTCTACCGGCAGGGAAGGCACACCATCAACCGAAGGAGTTAAATCCAGACCGTGAAAATGAATCGTATGCGCCACGTGATTAATACCCGAATGTTCAGCCGCACAGTGCATACCCGTATTATGCAAAGTAATCCGCGCCTTTTCACCGACAAAGAGATGAACCGGATCGCTCGGCACCTTCACAGGCTCCAATAATCTTTCGACCTCTTCTTTTGTCTTTACTTCACCAACATCTTTAAAGCTGCCTTTGGCATGGGTATAGCCAAAAACCCATACCAGTTCACCATTGGTCATCTCTATATAGCCGTCTGTAGTGTAAAGGTGAAAATCCCACACACCATCCTTGCCGCGCTCTCCTAAAACATCCCCGTTTGTTACATTTATTAAATCTTGTTCATCCGGACTGAGATTCCAGGTCTCAGCCTGTTTTGCCTCTTCAGCAAAAGCACCTGGCGCTGCCACATATGTTACAACACTCAATAACGCGGCAGACATCCAACCCAACAGCTTTAAGTTCATTGTTTTTTCCCCTTCCATAAAATTAAGGTTAACTAAAATACAAAACTACTGAAACTTTTCAATAACGTTTACTTCACTATCTCCTAATACCCGTTTTTAAGTAATCACCCGTGTCTCCCCCCATAATTTTTCTAGTACTGATTTTAATTCTTCGATATTTACCGGTTTTTGCAAAAAGTAATCGTACTCTCTATTTTTCCTGCCATTTACACCAGTTTTAACGGAACTGTTGGCCGTAATAATCACAATAGCTATCGGTTCCTTCCTTTTTCTTACTTCATGAATCAAGGTAAATCCATGCATTCCCGGCATATTCAAATCCGTTATAATGACATCGAAACTTTTTTTTGAGAGGGAATTTAACGCTTCAGAACCTGATAAAACACCGGCGACCTGATACCCATCACGCCTCAAAATGTTTATCAACCCATCAAGCGCATCCTTATCATCATCTACCAGCAACAATCTTGGCTTTGTCATATATCGAAATCATCTCATGGACAAACTAAAATTAATTATCGTAATGAACAATTGGCATACCAGCGAGCAATCGGCCGCGATAACATTTGTTGTAAGTATTGATTTGAATAATTCTTAAGGGTAATTATATTTTTGTTCGAAGGAATGAGACGGGAAAGACGGGCAACAGGGGAAAGACGGCTTAACGAAATATTTGCGTGAATTGAAATAGGTTAGACAAAACGGCGTGAAAAAATTTCGCTTCTACTGCCACTCTTTTACTTTATATTCAATTTTCCTATTCGATATACCCAATATTTTGGAGGCCTCTTTTTTGCTTCCATGGGTCATCTGGAGTGTTTTTTGGATGATCTCTTTTTCGGCTTCTTTTAATGAAATTCCTACTGGAATTTTGATTACCGACATATCGTCCTTATCGGGAACAACGTTTCCTGGCAGGTGTTCCACCGAGATCGTATTTTTTTTGCAGAGCACAATTGCCCGTTCGACGACGTTTTCCAGTTCCCTCACATTTCCCGGCCAGTGATAAGCGCACAACGCCTCCATTGCCTCAGGGGCAAAGCCTTTTATTTCCTTTTTATATTTCTTTGTATATTTGATGACGAAAAAATTAGAAAGGATGGGAATATCGTCTTTCCTTTCCCTCAGGGACGGCAGATGGATGGTAATAACATTTAAACGGTAAAACAAATCCTCACGAAACCTTCCTTCGGAAACTTCTTTTTCAAGGTTTCGGTTGGTTGCCGTAATCAACCGCACATCGACTTTTAAAGTTTTTTCTCCGCCGACACGTTCGAACTCACCCTTCTCAAGGACACGAAGCAGCTTGACCTGTACCTTTAAGCTCATCTCACCCACCTCATCCAGAAAAAGCGTGCCTCCGTCCGCCATCTCAAACCTGCCTTTTCTGGCCTGAACGGCGCCCGTAAAGGCGCCCTTCTCGTGGCCAAAAAGCTCGCTTTCCAATACACCTTCCGACAGCGCAGCGCAATGCAAAGCGACAAAAGGCATACACGCCCTGTCGCTCTGACAATGAACGGCGTTTGCCACGAGTTCCTTTCCGGTCCCCGTCTCGCCCAAAATGAGGATGGAAGCCGTACTGGGAGCAACGTCTGCAATCATATGAAATATCTGCTTCATCTGAGGAGTGTTCCCAACGAGTCCGGAAGATTTGTACTTATCCTTCAGCTTCTCCTTCAACATCCTGTTTTGGGCAATCAACCGCTGCCTTTCCCATATCTTTTCCAGCACCAACCTCAACTCCTCTATATTTATCGGCTTGGTCAGATAGTCGTCTGCCCCGCATTTTATAGCCTCCACCGCCGTTTTTACGGAACTGTAGGCAGTAATAACCACAATTGACACGGACTCTTCCTTCTTCCGTATTTCGTGGATCAGTGATAATCCGCCTATCCCCGGCAGCTTCATGTCCGTTACGATGATATCAAAGTTTTTCCTGGACAAAAGATTTAAAGCCTCGTAACCCGACAAGACGCCGGAAACAGGGTATCCGTCATGTGTCAGTATTTTTACCAACCCGTCAAGCGCATTTTTATCATCATCTACGAGTAACAATTTTGGTTTTATCATAGACATTGTTCATGTTGGAATTGCAATCACAAAGGTACTCCCTCGAGAGGACTGCTCCAATCGTATCGTCCCTCCGTGTGCCTGCACAACATTTTGAGCAAAAGAAAGGCCTATGCCGGTACCCCCATCCTTTGTGGTGTAAAACAAATCGAATATTTTATCTTTAATTTCATCGGGAATTCCAGGACCGGTATCCTGGCAGGAAACGAGTATCTGATTCCCACTCCTTTTCGCACCTACCCGTAACGTTCCTCCGTCCGGCATCGCCTCAACGCCATTAATCATGATATTCAATATTGCCTGCTTTATCTTGTCCCTGTCTACTTTAATCTTGGGCAGTGCGGAATGAACTTCTAGTTCCACCTGAATACCGTTTAATTGCGCCTGGGGCATGAGTAAAGAAACTATTTCATTGAGTATCTCACAAATATCAACGTAGCTTTCGTTGAGTTCTCCCGTTTTTGAGAAATGTAAACATTCCTCGACAAACCCGCTTAAACGAATAAGTTCCTTCTGAACGACAGAGACCGTGTTGAGCAATTCTTTTTTTGATTTTTCGCCTATCTTAGGTATTTCCCGTATTTCACGCTCCATAAGCGCCATTTGAATATGCATGGCATTTAAAGGGTTTTTAATTTCGTGCGCCAGCTCTGCTGTAAACACCCCCAACGTAGACAGGGTTTTCGACCTGAGAACTTCATCCGAAAATCTTTTTCTCTCACTAATATCTTCTATGATGGTGACAATATGCGTTACCTTTCCCCGAGAATCCCTGATAGCCGACGTACTTGTTTCCACCCAGACTTCGCTATCGTCACCCCGCTTGATCAAGAGTTCCCTGGAGGCATGTGAAAGCCTGCCCTGAAAAATTTCCATACCGGGACAAAATTTCTCGGTCAGACACATGCCTGTCGAGGTGTGGCACTGAAAGATGTCGCCGCAATCTTTGCCAACAATCTTTTTCTTTGGCCATTTTGTAATCTCTTCACAGGCATGATTAAAAAATACCACCTTGCGGTTTACGTCTTGTATCATAACCCCTTTGCTTGCGCAATCCAGGGCTTGGATTAAAATCTGATTCGTCGTATCAATTTTCCCCATAATCTTTTTCACTAAATAAGCCTATCAAAATTTCTAGGAAAGTAAATGTTAAAATAGTAAAGAAATATTATGCATATTAACCTTGCCACGACCCCATTTCTTTACTTACTGATTATCTGAACAGGAGTGCTTCTATTTGAGGCAGAACCGTCTCCCAGTTGACCGTTTTTGTTTAAACCCCACGCCCAAACAGTTCCGTCTGCTTTTAGGGCAATGCTGTGCTGCCCTCCACCAGAAACAGATATGACATTATGAAGTGTTTTCACGAGAGTGGGTATTTCTCTATTTGTGGTAGTTCCGTCCCCCACCTGGCCGGAATTATTACTCCCCCATGCCCATACGGTTCCATCTGATTTCAGGACAAGAGTATGATCTCCACCGCCGGCAATCGAAGTAATATTTTTAAGTTTCTCGACGGGATATGGGGCGCTTCTGTTATCAGTTGAGCCATCTCCCAACTGGCCATATTGGTTAAATCCCCATGTCCAAACAGTACCGTTATTCTTCAGGACAATACTGTGATCTCCTCCACAATTGATCATGCTGACGTCCGCAAGCCCGCTTACCTGAATGGGAATTGACCTGTCAGTGGTGGAACCTTCACCCAACTGACCATATTTATTAAGTCCCCATGCCCAGATAGTACCATCTGCCTTTTGGGCAAGGCTATGGTATCCTCCACTGGCAATGGCGACGATGTCGCTGAGCGCCCTTATTTGTACTGGTGTATTTCTATCAGTAGTAGTCCCGTCTCCCATTTGTCCATATGCGTTTCTCCCCCAGGTCCAGACGGTTCCATCCGACTCCAGGGCGAGACTGTGTTGTCCTTTTGCGGCAATTGCCGTGATACCACCAAGACCATACACCTGAACAGGCATGTTCCTACTCTTTGTTGTGCCGTCTCCAAGTTGTCCTGCCCAGTTGCCTCCCCATACCCACACTGTGCCGTCTGTTTTCAATGCAATACTGTGCCACACGCCTCCTGCGATTGCAGCAACATTGCCGATATTCTTTACCTGCACCGGCATTTTCCTGTCTGTATTTGTTCCATCACCAAGCTGACCGTGTATATTCAATCCCCATGCCCACACAGTGCCGTCAGATTTCAAAGCCAAACTATGAAAACCTCCGCCTGATATCTGCACAACTGTCGATGCGGAGGCGGCCATATTTAAAAACAAACACAGGGGGAATATGATTAAAATCCAGCATGAAATGTTAAGTTTGGTGTGCATATAGTACTACACTCTTCTTTCTTCCCTTTGATAGCGGGAATTGGCGGCCTGCACGCCGTTACGATTGGGAAGAACCCTTTTTATAAGCGGATATCAGTTTATTTATTTACTTTTTACCTTTTCGTTTTTCTCTTTCAAGCATCTTTTTTACTTCTCTATCAAAGTCGCTTTCAAATTTCCCATCCTGAACCACCCTAAATTTCCCATATTCCTCTTCAGCCAATTGCTTCGCCACTTCATTGCTTACTTTTCCCGCATCCGTCAATATCTGGTACTCATTGAATTGCAGGAAGGCATCCAGTTTTTGCACCCAATCTGCCATCTTCTTCGGTATTTGACGGACCGCCTGATTTTCGGCATAGTCCAGGTACATTGATACTACCCGTTCCAATTCCTTAATTTCTCTTTCGACAAGGTAGTTCTTGGCTATGACAACATCTGTTTTCAGTATTTTACCTTTCGGCGCATTTTTCCATGTTTGCAGGCCCATATTGGACATTGAAGCATTCGCCCTTTCCGCTATGATTTGGGCAGCGGTTTTCCCTGTGATTGCCCAATGCAGCTTATTTTGCACGGTCTTGAAAAAAGTTTTGGTTATCTCCGCGTCCTTATCATAATCAATGCTGCACTGCTGGTAGATGTCGGTAATTTTTTGATAGAAACGCCTTTCACTAGCCCGTATCTCGCGGATACGTTCCAGAAGCTCGTCAAAGTAATCCTTACCAAAACGTTGCCCATGTTTGAGCCGTTCATCATCCAAGACAAAACCCTTGATGATAAACTCTTTCAGTGTTCTGGTAGCCCAAATGCGGAATTGTGTCGCCTGATAACTATTGACCCGGTAACCAACGGCTATAATGGCGTCCAAATTATAGAAATCAACGTCGCGGGACACATCCCTCTTGCCTTCCCGTTGAACTATTCGAATTTTTCGAATAGTTGAATCTTCCTTTAATTCACCGCTTTTGAAAATCTCTTTAAGATGGTAATTCACCGTATGCACTTCAACGCCAAAAAGCTCCGCCATTCTTTTTTGGGAAAGCCAAAAGGTATCATCGCTAAAAACAACCTCAACATGAATATTCCCCTCCGGTGAGGAATAAAAGATAATATCTGAATATTGAGGAGTTATTTCTTTATTCATATATTTTTCTTCCAACAAGTGGAAGCCCATCTTGTGGGTTCCTGAACCCAAACATCTCCATCAATTCCCACAGTAAACCAGCAGAAATACTGTGGGAGCAGGTTTCAAGCCTGCTTCCGATCGAGGACAAGTTTGTGTAAGTTTTTAGAAATAAGAACGTGTGTTGAATGATGAATGACGAGTGACGAGAAAAAACGTCACCCGTCACCTGCAACTCGCCACATGAGCTTTTTTTAACTATTTTAGGTTGCGGCTTCGCTGCGCTATGATATTTGAAGGAGCCGTCTTGATACTATCAAAATTCCTGCGAAAGTAAATGCCAAAAAAGTATAGAGATTGTTATTTTTGTGGTGGTATTGTGGAGGAACGCCTTATACCGCGGGAGGTACGATGGCAGAAAGAGTTGTTTATTAGTAACTATTCAGTGAAAATATTTTAAATATTATTTGACAGGGATTTTGTTCTAAATAGGTAATTTGTTTTGTAAGGAGTGTAGAGGGGAAGAGAGGATGCCTTCCAGGCTTCTACGATGTCTTTGAG
>VGXX01000058.1 GCA_016873155.1 Planctomycetota bacterium
AATTGTGATATGATAAAAGTTATTTTTAAACAACACAGCCCATGATTTATGAATCTTTTGGTGATGTAGTCAAACTGTAGTCAACTCTATCGGAATCCAACGGAAGCCATCAGAACCACCAGAATTTAAAACGTGTAGTAACTCATTGTGAAATAAATAATTGCGGTCATAACAAACACAGGGTCAGTCAGTTAAAAAAAATACCAAAAACAGCATTTTAACGAATGGGGTTCAAGAGGTCGTGGGTTCAAATCCCGCCACCCCGACCACTAAAATCAAGGGTTTCAGGCGTTTGACACGTTTCTGTTTTTCTTCACTGTGACCAAATTGTGACCGACTTCTAAAATCTGTACTCCGTCTTTAAGACTATCAGGGCAATGATGTGCATACCGTTGTGTCATTTCTATAGAATGATGTCCTAATAGAGGGAATAGGGTCGCCCATCACATTTCATTTTTCAAATTAACATCGCTGAGAACAATTCTGAAACATTGAAGCAATAACTACAGGCGGTTATATGTGTATAATTTCTTTGATACATTCAATAAATTCCCTTGCAAGTTCTACTGCCTCCGGAGCGTCTTTAGTAGATAATTCAACAAATTCTTTATAATCACTCTCCTGCCTTGCATCAAATGCTTTATGCAGAATTTTAGAATAGGTGAATTTTCTATTTCTTCTTTTGTAAAAATAAGCCGTGAAGTGGAATTTCGTATCGTGATTTGGTCGGTTGAAATGAGAAATCCCTTTTAAAGAGTAGAATCGAGGACAGAAATGATAGGAAATCAATTCCCTGTTTTTTTGCGCAATTGTTCGATGACAAGTTCCACAATTGCTCGAGCAACAAAAAGACTACATTTTATTTCTTCATTGCACACTCCCCGTTTTCACGAGGGCAAGGCTAAATCCTCCATCACGGCATCACGCTGTTTTTCAGCCAATTCTACCTATTCAATTTTTGCTTCACAAAAAGCAGGAATTCCCTCAGTCCTTCATCTGGAATTTCATTTATCGTGCTCTCGATAACTATTTCTTCCTTACCATTATGAAAGTGCTTTGGAAATGTTATGGCGTGCTGCCACTTTTTATGGGGTGCATTATCATGACGGTATATCGATCCATCTATGTGATTTCTCTCCCAATGGTAGCTATAACGACCCCTGAGTTTTAAAGAATACCATACGTCAATAAAACTGCCATCTACGAGGATAATTCTCAGTTGATTAATATCTGTAGTTATCACATCTTCCACAATATCGTCAAATTCAATTTCCGCTATTTCCTTTAACTTCTGAATGTCAACGATCATCAAAGAGTCCTTAAAACCTTCTCAATCTCGTCTTTTTTAAATTCAAGATGATCAAGATGCTGAAGTTCCTGCCATGTGTCTTTTTCATCAATTTTACCCCTTTTGTACAACTCCTCAAATTCTTCGACTGACGAAACGCCATATTTTGTGCGTATCTTAAAAATCTCTGTTTTTATTTCCCTCAATTTTCTTTCCAAAAAAGTCTTTAGGCTTTCCCTCAGCATCTCATCCTTTGAAAGATTTAGTTTCTCAGCCAAGGCATCTAATTCCTTCATTTCTAGCTGCATATCTTATCTCCTAACCCGAACGCGTCGGAAAAGATTATCAACAATCATAAGTTATTCTTCAGTTGTTTCAACAACGAAACGTTTCTCATGGCTCTATGATTCTTTTATTTGATTAAGTTCGGCTTAGTTATCAAGAAACAGAGAGGCAAACATATTATAATCATCTTTGACCCGTTTTGTCTATTGTATCTTTTGGTTTCCCGTTTCCCGTTTACCGTTTTCACGAAGATAAGTTTCACGAGGACACTTCTTGTTGGTATTACATTCCAAACTTTCTGCAAAATTAGTGGGTGTATTTTACCCAATTCTTTTTACTGTAGTCAAATTGTAGTCAACTCAAACGAAATCCATAGGAAGCCATCAGAACCACCAGAATTTGAAACGTGTAGTAACTCATTGTGAAATAAATAATTGCGGTCATAACAAACACAGGGTCAGTCAGTTAAAAAAAATACCAAAAACAGCATTTTAACGAATGGGGTTCAAGAGGTCGTGGGTTCAAATCCCGCCACCCCGACCACTTCAATTCTTTATTTAGATTTTGTTCTTGAGGACATCCCTTTTTTCCGTTATTATCCCTTCCTGCCTCTTTTTCCAGACAATGAAATTAGTTCTTTTTATACTCATTCTGTAAAATACACAGGTATGGTTTAAGAATAGTTATGTTCTGTCGATACGCATGTAAAGTTAAAAGGAGAGTATGGGATGAAAATGTTTCTGCAGATGCTTATGGTGGGGATAGCGTTGTTTCCATTTGGACAAGGCTTGCGGGCGGGGGTTCTTGAAGATGTTATGAAGGGCAAGGCGACGGTTATCGATATGACGTATCCTTTGAATGAAAAAAATGCCTACTGGCCTGTGTGGCCGTATACCCCATTTAAGTACGAGGTTATTGCCAATTTTAAAAAAGACAGGGTGTTTTCCGGAAAATACAGTACACCGGAACACCTCGGAACTCATCTTGATGCGCCTAATCATTTCGAGGAAGGTCTGCCTTCCGTTGATCAAATTCCCTTCGAAGAACTGATCGGTCCTGCAGTTGTCATCGATGTAACGGATAAGGTAGAAAGAGATGCTGATTATATCCTTTCGCCATCGGACATCTTGCTGTGGGAAAAAGATAACGGGCAGATACCTGAAGGGGCAATCGTGTTATTAAATACAGGATGGAGCAAACGATGGCATGATTATGATGGTTATAAAAACTTTGATAAGAAAGGCAGTATGCACTTCCCCGGTTATTCAAAAGGGGCTGCTCATTTTCTGATAACAAAGAGGAATATCAAAGGTATTGGTATCGATACCCTCAGCGGAGATTGTGGAACCAGCACGGATTTTCAGGTGCATCACACTATCAATGCTGCAGGGAAATTTATTGTAGAGAATGTAGCCAACCTGGATAAGTTGCCGTCCAAAGGCGCTACCCTTATTATTGCCCCCATCAAAATCGAAGGAGGTTCAGGCGGTCAGTGCCGCATCTGGGCTATTTTGCCTGAATTGCCACCCACGACATACCCTAAATAACGCAAAGAAGTCTGATGTAGCCTTTCACAAACAGTTTTTACATTACGAATTTGGTGACAGTTCAGTTCGCCGCAGAGAACGCAAAGACTTCGTCGTGAGCTCAGTCGAACGATCGCAGAGATTTATCCGTGAGTGTTCTGTTGAATGATTATCGACCGAGTAAAACAAAGGGGGAGAGGGGGTTGTAAAATAACCAGAAAAAAACACAACCCCCTGTTTCCCCCTTTAGTAAGGGGGACTAACTTGATCGTTGTGTCTTTATACTGATTTGCTATAAGATTGAGTGCGCTGTCCTATTGTTTCTTTGATGTGATTGAGAAAAACTTTGTTTGGATTGTAATTCTTCTGAAGCGGGCTTATGACAAAGACAGGCGCATAACATCCAATCATATGCAGCCGTTCCCGTGCTTTTGCAACGTCATCCACTTGGTCATCAGCATATTTGTTAATCACTGCCAGGTCGATCTTAGAGATAATTTGTCTTGTCGACCGCTTGATTTTAGATTCTCTTGGGGTAGCGACAAGGATGCCGACGTCTGCATCATGTGCATGCAGGAAACTATTGCCTTCTATAAGGATTGAATCATTTTTGTTGAAGTGTGTTAATGCCTCTTCGATACCCTTTCTGAGGTGCTCGGAATGAGTCTGAAGCCAGACGACCTTCCGGGCGCCGGCATTTTTAAATAAAGCGGTATCTTTACCGGCCTGGTTAATGTGAAGCGGATCCGTGGTGATTGTGTATGGATGCTTCATGGTGTCACATACGTCACAATCGGAGTGTCTGGGACAACTTCCTTCATGTTTCGTGGTGATTTTTAAGGCGGAAAAATCCTCCAAATGTCGCAGTAAAAATCGTGCAACTGTCGTTTTTCCTACCCCACTTGCGGTACCAGTAATAGATATAATTCTCATAGTACTAAATTGGCTCAGAATTATGAAAAATGATCATAACAATCAGATACTCATTCTTAAATACAGAAAAAACACATTCCCTTCTCTAAATTTACTATACTATTTTCTTCTTCTTTTCACAACATCTTTTGGCACCTTTTTCTTTAATCATAAGGAAGGCAAAGCTTCCGGGAAAACGCTCTTTGGTAGGCATCATATTTTCTTGATAATACTGTAGTTTATATATATAATTTCTGCAAATACCTTTATGGAATAGCACTGAGTAGGGGCTTTATTCCTATGAAAAGTGGGGATGATGGATGAAACCACGGGGTAGAGAGAGGGGCGAACACAATCATTCGTAATACTTTGATTCTTAAGGATTTTTTAGTATTTTCCGTGACTGGATTTTGACAATACTATGGCAACTCCAAAAGTTTTAATCCTCAGAACGGCAGGAACAAATTGCGATTATGAAACCGGATACGCCTTTGAAAAGGCAGGGGCAAAGGTGGATGTTGTTCATATCAATATTCTCCTTGCGAACAAGAAACTACTGAAAGAGTATCAAATATTAACCCTGCCGGGGGGATTTACCTATGGTGATGATGTTTCGGCTGGCAAGATATTAGCGAACCAGATTAAATATAATTTGGAAGAAGATATCGAAGCCTTCATTCTCGGGAAGAAACTCATCCTTGGTATCTGCAATGGATTTCAAACATTAACAAAGGCAGGGTTACTGCCATTTATTAATAAGGGTCACCAAGAGGCTACCTTGACCTTTAATGACTCAAATAAATTCGAAGACCGGTGGGTGTATTTAAAGGTTTGTTCAAATAAATCAGTTTTTATCAAGGACACCGATGTTTCGACACTCTATCTGCCGATAGCACACGGAGAAGGGAAATTTATCACAAAGGGAAAACCGGTCCTGGATAAAATTATAACGAATCATCAGGTAATCTTTACCTATGTAAACGAATGTGGTGAAGAAGCCGGTTACCCATGGAATCCTGGCGGTTCCGTTCACAATATAGCAGGTATCTGTGACCCGACCGGCCAAATCCTGGGCATGATGCCACACCCTGAAAGACACGTAGAACCGACACAACACCCGCGTTGGACGCGCAATGGATTAAAAGAGTGGGGAGGCGGTTTTATAATTTTTAAAAATGCGGTAAGCTACGTAAAATCAGTTTTTTCATAAAAAAACTACTTTGTCGAAACATTCTCAGGGGTTATTTCTTTATCTTTTTCTGGCGTTTTCCCATCTGAAGATTTATTGATAAGAGATTCATACTCGTTTCTGAAATATTTTAATGTAGATAACACAGGGTTTGGAGCGCTCTGTCCAAGCCCGCACAGCGAGGTTTCATGAATCGTTTTTCCTAATTCCCAAAGAACGCTGAGGTCGCTTTCTGTACCTTTCCCGCCGAGTATTTTGTCTAATATATCAAGCATCCTTTTTGTACCAATTCGACAGGGCACACACTTGCCACACGATTCATTCTGGGAAAAACTTATAAAATAACGGGCAAACTCTACCATTGAGGTTTTGTCGTCAACTACGACAAGACCCCCTGAACCCATTATAGAACCCACTTTCTGAAGAGATTCGTAATCTATAGGTGTATCCAAAAAATCCTCAGGAATACAACCACCTGATGGCCCACCAGTTTGAACAGCTTTGAATTTTCTTCCTTTTGTAACACCGCCTCCGATATCAAAAATAATTTCTCTCAACGTTGTTCCCATAGGGACTTCAATCAGGCCGGTATTATTTATATTACCCGCCAAAGCGAATACTTTTGTCCCCTTACTATTTTCAGTACCGATTTTATTAAACCAGGAAGCGCCTTTTTCTATGATTATAGGAATGTTGGCCAATGTCTCCACGTTGTTTATACACGTAGGTTTTTTCCATAATCCCGAGACAGCAGGATACGGTGGTTTTGCCCTTGGCATGCCTCGAAGGCCTTCTATTGAAGCAATAAGAGCCGTTTCTTCTCCACAAACAAAAGCGCCCGCCCCTTTTTTTATCTCGATTTCAAAATGTAAATCTTTCCCTAAAATATTTTGTCCCAGAATACCTAACTCATTTGCCTGATCAATAGCCTTCTGTACATACTTAACAGCCATGGGATACTCAGCTCTTATATAAACGTATCCCTTCCGGCAACCCATTGCATAAGCGCCAATTAACATACCCTCAATAACTTGGTGGGGATTGCCTTCCAGAATTGCTCTGTCCATAAAGGCGCCAGGGTCGCCTTCGTCACCGTTACATATTAAATATTTTATATCACCAGGTGCGTTTCTTACAATTTCCCACTTTTTACCCGTCGGGAAACCTGCCCCGCCTCTGCCTCTAAGACCTGATAGTTTTATCTCTTCCACAACTTCGGATGAACTCATCTTATCAAGCATCTTTTCGAGAGAACTATAACCACCGACGGTTATATAATCATGAATACTCGTAGGTTCTATAAATCCATTATAACGCAGGACATTCTGAAGCTGTTTTGTATAGAAAGGAATTTCTGTCCGTTTAACAATCTTTTTTCTTGTTTGTGGGTCAGTATAAATCGCATTCTCCAATACTTTCCCTTTGATTACGGTTTCATCAATTATCTTCTGAACATCAGATTTCTTTACCTTTTGATAAAAAATATCCGCTGGTTTAATAACTACGAGAGGTCCTCTTTCGCAAAACCCCTGACAACCTGCCTTTTTTATATCTACCGCATCCTCCATGCCTTTGTTTTTGATTGTTTCTACAAAGGCATCATATATATCGTGGCCTCCGAATGTCTCACAACCGGTACCACCGCAAACAATGAGAGAAATGCGATCGTTTTTCTGGTCTTTTTTGAGACTCTCCCTCAGGGCATGAAGCTCCTTTGTTGATCTAAGTTTATTCATCAGTCTCTCCTTGATATTTATTTATTATTTCTTCTATGTTTTCAGGGGTAACCTGGCCGTGGAATTTGTCCCCAAGCGATACATTACGGCCTGATTTCAGCGGACCGCCACAACACGCCTCAGATTTTTTACTGGTACCCACAACTACGATAGGTCCCAAAGCACACGTGCCCACACATCCAACTGATTCCAACGTAAATTTATAATCAGCGGTGGTTTCTCCATTTTTTATGTTAAGTAATTCTTCCAACTTCGCATTTACTTTCTCTGCTCCCCTGACATGACAGGCAGTGCCAATACAAACCTTTATGGTGTATTTGCCCCTTGGTACAAATGAAAAATGAGCATAAAATGTGGAAATTCCGTATATCCTGCTCAGGGGGATATGGGTTTTTTTTGATACAAATTCCAAAGCATCACAGGGCAAATATCCATAGATATCCTGGACAAATTGAAGTATCGGAATAATATCAGAGTTGTCAAATTTTGTATGAAATTTATCGATATAATCTTCAAGTTTTTGTAATTCTATATCTGGAGATTCTTGGTTTTTTTGCATTTTTTTATTCATACCCCCCTTTAGACTGCTAAGTATTGTCATAATCTAGTCACAGAGAACAGAGAAAACACTTTGTGGTTTCATCCATTATCCCCCTTTTTATAACACTTCTGACATTAACGTTGTCTTTTTGCTTTTGGGGAAATTATCCATGCATAAAGTCACATGTAAAATGTGAACATAAGACTTTATAAGATACAATTTTTTACTAAAAAGACAACAAGAAATTATCTATCTTTAACCCCAAAATCAAGCCTTCTCCACTTTTACCGCACACACCTTATATTCAGGAGTAAGCGCCAGAAGATCTTCCCCGGGACCCGTCAGGACATTCGTCGGAGTTTCCGGGAAATGGAAGGAGAGGAATACGCTTCCCGGCCGGGACTTTGTTGTGACCTCTGCCTTTACTTCCAGAGAACCACGCCGGGACGTCACCCGCACCGTATCCCCTGTCTGTATCCCCAGTCTTTCAGCTTCATCGGGATGGATTTCCACAAATTCTTCTGAACTGATCGCATAAATTTCCGGGTTTCGGAGTGACATCGATCCGTTGTTATAATGGTAAAGACGGCGACCCGTGGTCAAATACAAAGGATAGTCATCATCGGGCAATTCCTCCGAAGGGGTGTACAAAAGGTCATTCAGCCTCCCTTTTCCCCTTGTGAATGTATCTTTATGCAAAATGGGCGTACCGGGATGATTCTTATCCCAAACAGGCCACACCAGCCCATCGCCCTCGAGTCGCTTAAAATCGATTCCGGCAAATTCCGGCGTAAGGCGGGCTATTTCATCCATAATTTCACTGGGATGATTATAATGCATTGGGTAACCCATGGTGCTGGCTATCAGACAGATAATCTCCCAGTCGTGCTTTGTCCCTTTGGGCAGGGGAATAGCCTGATTGAGCCGCCTGACCCTTCTTTCGGCGTTGGTAAATGTGCCATCCTTCTCAAAGAAACAACCGGCGGGGAGTACTACATGCGCCAGCTTCGCCGTTTCCGTCATAAATAGTTCCTGTACTACGAGGAAATCAAGCTTTTTCATAGCGGACTTCACCTCATTGATATTGGCCTGCGTCGCAGCCGGGTCGTATCCAATGATATACATCGCTTTTAGTTTGTCTGCCTGGGCTTCCCGGTACATCTGAGGCTCCTTCAGTCCCGGTTTTGCCGGAAGCTGACAACCCCATGCCTCAGAAAACTTTTTATTGATGACGGGATCATCCACCTTCTGATAACAGGTGTAGACGTCCGGCAACGCCCCCATGTCACACGAACCCTGGACGTTGTTCTGCCCGCGAAGCGGATTGATTCCGGTGTTTGGTCTGCCCACGTTGCCCGTAATCAATGCCAAGTTGGCCAGCGACATGACGCCATGAGAGCCCGCCTTATGTTCGGTCATTCCCAAACCATAGACAATCATGCCCTTCTTTGTACCGGCATAGATTCTGGCAGCCCTGATAATGTCTTCCTTAGGAACGCCCGTGATTTCCTCCGTCTTTTCCGGTGTGTACTGTGCAACGACCTGCCGCAGCATGTCGATATTTTCAGTACGCTGCCGGATAAATTCCTTGTTTTCCAGACCTTCTTTTAAAATGACGTGCAGCAGGCCATTGATCAGGGCTACGTTTGTGCCCGGCTTTAAACGGAGCCACACGGTTGCGTGCCGGACGAGTTCTATCTCCCGCGGATCGATTACGATGAGCTTGGCCCCATTCTGCCGTACCGCCTTTTTGATTTTTAAGGCCGCCACCGGATGGGCCTCGGTGGTATTGGAACCACTGACGATGAGGACTTCCGCGCCTTCAATATCCGCCAGGGAATTCGTAGCGGCCCCGCTTCCCAGCGCAGCCCGGAGTCCCGTCACAGAAGGGGCATGGCATACTCGCGCGCAGTTGTCCATGTTATTCGTTCCCATCACTGCCCGCGCAAATTTTTGAGCCAGATAATTTTCTTCGTTCGTACCCCTTGACGAACTGAGGCACCCAAATGCATCAGGACCGTATTTCCGCTTGATTTCCATCAACTTCCTGGCAACCAGGCTAATTGCCTCTTCCCAGTTTGCTTCCCGAAATGGCTGGTCAATGTGATCCCGGATCAACGGCGACGTTAAACGGTCCTGGCTCTTGTAAAACTCGTACCCATATCTTCCCTTTACACACAAACTGCCGTAATTGGGAGGTGAGTGCGTATCGGCTGTCACCTTCAGAATTTCACCCCCCTTTACATGGAGCATAAGGCTGCATCCCACACCACAGTAACAACAGACCGTGCGTACTTTTTTGGTTTCCCAGGGGCGTCCCTTTTTTGCAGAAGGTCTGTCCATAAGGGCGCCTACCGGACACACGGAGACGCAGTGTCCGCAAAATACACAACCTGAATCCTTCAATGGCCTTTCAAAGGCCGTGGCGATTGAGGTTTGCATCCCGCGGTTTGAAAATGCCCAGATGTGCTGGTCCTGAACCTCATCGCATATTCTGACGCATTTTCCACAAAGAATACATTTATTCATGTCCCGGTAGATCCCGGGATTTGAATCGTCAGGCGCTGAGGGTGGATTCTGTTCCGTAAACCGTGAGGTCTTCACATCGTATTCGTACATGAATTTCTGGAGCTGACATTCTCCTGTTTTATCGCACGTCAGACAGTCGTTGGGATGATCAGACCAGATAAGTTCCAGATTGAGCTTTCGCGCGCGAGTCACTGATTCGCTCCGCGTAGAAACCTTCATGCCATCTGAAACGGTGGTTGCACAGGAAGCCACCAGTGACCGTGCGCCTTCCACCTCCACCACACACATCCGGCATGCCCCGGAAGGGGTAAGACGCGGATCGTGGCACAGAGTTGGGATATGAATCCCCAGTTTTTGCGCCGCCTGTAAAATCGTTTGAGAAGGCTCTGCCTCCACTTTTTTCCCATCGATCAATAAAGATACCATGGTTACATCCTCCCGTAAAAAATTTGAATGAAGTTGCCTAAGATAACTACGTATGTAGCCGCATGGCTTTAGCCTGCGCAGACTAAAGCATATGCATATCTGCGGGAATCTGTGTCCCGGCAAAAGATTATCCAATCAACTATTGGACGAAGGGACAGTACCTTTTCCTGGTAAGATGAAACTGAGATGGATGGAGACTAGAATTTCTTATGGGATGGATGTAAATACCTTGCAAGAGAGAAGAGACCCTTGCGTCTTTCGGGGATGTATTACCGGCAATCCTTTAAGAGTCTATACCTTATCCACTCAACCTGGAAATGGCGCCGCCACTTCGGTAAGCGCACTCACCCGTAGGGAAATGATGTGCAGTTTTTCCAGATCATCGGTTAGACTCCAAAAAAAATTGACAAGATACATTACGCTGTTAAAAGAATGGTAACAATGTTCTGATTATACAAGTGAGTCAACATTTTGCAATATCAAAATAATTAAGGTTCCTGAAAGCCTTCTAAAACCTCCCATCGTTGATAGGCTTCCGCCAATTCACGTTCCAGCAAAGATACCCTGGCCTTGATATTTGTGATCTCATCTTTTCCCTTTTGAAAAAACATAGGGTCACTCATGGTTTGATACAATTGCTGCTGTTCTGCTTCCAGGGCTTCAATACGCTGTGGCAAGGCTTCCAGTTCGCGCTGTTCCTTAAAGGTAAGCTTGCGGGGCCGTTCACGCTGTCTGCGCACCGATTCTGTCTTCGCCTGAGTTTTCTCCGTGACGTCTTTCTTTTTTCCTTCGCTCTGGCGTTGCCAGTCGTCATACCCGCCGATATACTCATTCACCTTCCCCGCCCCTTCGAATACAAAGATGCTGGTCACCACATTATTCAGGAATGTACGGTCATGACTGACGAGGAGGAGTGTGCCCTGGTAGTCTAAAAGCAATTCTTCCAGAAGTTCCAGGGTTTCCAAGTCCAGATCGTTCGTGGGTTCATCCATTACGAGGACGTTGGACGGTCTCGCAAATAGCCGTGCAAGGAGGAGGCGGTTACGCTCCCCGCCTGAAAGGGGATTCACAGGAACGCGTACACGATCGGGAGAAAACAGAAAATCCTGCAAATAGCTGATAACATGCCGTGGCTTGCCGTTAAAGACAATGACGTCGTTCCCATCCCCTATGTTGTCAAAAACCGATTTATCCTCTTTCAATTGAGCGCGAAGTTGATCGAAATAGGTGATGTTGAGACGGGTGCCATGGCGAACGTTGCCCTGTTGTGGAGTCAGTTCGCCTAGCAACAGCCTCAGAAGTGTGGTCTTGCCCGACCCGTTGGGGCCAATAATCCCGATCTTATCACCCCGCATAATCGCTGCGGAAAAGCCGCTAACAACCGATTCGGTATCATAGCCATAGGAGATATCTTCTGTCTTTATCACGAGCGCTCCGGAACGCTCGGCCTCCTGGATTTGCATGCGCACCGTGCCCAGCACCTGACGCCGTTCCCGCCTTGCCTTGCGCATATCTTCCAGCACCCGTACACGCCCTTCATTCCTGGTGCGACGCGCCTTGATGCCCTGCCGGATCCATACCTCTTCTTGTGCCAGTTTCTTGTCAAAAACGGCCTGCTGACTCTCTTCGGCGTCGAGGACGGCCTGTTTGCGCACGAGAAAGGTTTCATAATCACACGCCCAACTCGCCAGATATCCCCGATCAAGCTCAATAATGCGGGTAGCCAGTTTCTTCAGGAACGTGCGGTCGTGAGTAACGAAAAGTATCGTTCCTCCGTAACGCAGGAGAAATTCTTCTAACCAACGGATCGAATCAACGTCTAAGTGGTTGGTCGGCTCGTCGAGTAACAGAATATCGGGATCACACACCAGCCCCCTGGCAAGCAACACCCGTCGTTTGAGACCGGAGGAAAGCGTATTGAATTCAGCATCGGCATCCAATTGCATCTGTGAAACCACCTTTTCGACCCGATGGTGCTTTTTCCACTCCTGATCGACGTTTCGTGTGGACTTGCAACCACCGGGCGTCTCAAACCCGCCGGATATGATATCGAATACGGTGCCATGTAATTCTCTGGGAATTTCCTGGGAAAGATAAGCGGTACGCATCCCTTTTTGCCGGACAATCTCACCGGAATCGGGTATCAGGTCTCCGTTAATCAGCTTGAGCAGTGTAGACTTGCCGCTGCCATTGCGACCAAGCAGGCACACCCGTTCACCCCGTTCAATTTGTAAATTCGCATGCTCAATCAATAAAGGCATTCCAAAGCCGATATTTACATCCTGCAAGCTTAACAACGCCATGAATATCCTCCAGACATATTTTCAAAACCATCTTCTTTCTATCGCCGTGAAAAGTATTTCGTAATAATTTTACCCGTAATGTCTTAAAACACAAGATAGAGGGAAATATATTCGTTTGGTTTGCTACAACCAGCTTAAATTAAATCAGATAGACAAGGTTGCAGGGGTTTGCATCTTTATTATTCGACGGCTCCGGCGGGTTTGTAACCTGAACCCCGATTTGGAAAGTACAGAAGCGTTATATAGTCTCTGCTGGTTTAATCTTGCAGATTGAACCATAAGTTTTGAACAGGGCTGAAGCTTTTGAGTTAGTGCCAGATTATGAAAATTTCAAAATGTTTAGGTTCAATCGTGGACGATTTAACCGGCAAAGGTGGGGGTTCAAGTTACAAACATGAACCCGCATGAGAATAGAGTGCCGGAACAAGAAGACAATCATTCGCAAATAGGGTTTTTTCCCAAACCTCCTCCTTATGCCGGATCAGGGCGCTCAGTACACGGCTTATCGCCGGGTCCAGGCAATTTTGCCTTATTGTTGCCACCGGCTGTTTCTCCGGCAATCAGGGCTTCAATACTTGTATATGGATAGATAGTCGCTGCCTTGTTTTGCATCAAACCACCGGTATCCGCAGAAGGACCATACGTGCTGTAAATTTCTCTTCCCGTTATTCTCAGTAACATCGTCATTTGACCGCGATGGAGTGCCGTGTGGGCGATTCTCCTTGTAACAATCCAGGCACGCGAACGCTTTACATTAAAAAAATTTACCTCTTCTTCCCACCATGCATCATTTTTTTCTTTTAAAGAGGCGAGGCGTTTCCCGGAATCCTCTGCGTAACGCTTAATAAATTCCAGGCGTGTTTCCTTTTCCGGCAAAGGCGGAGCGCCTACGTCAATCCCGAGCATATTACAAAACCACGTATTTTCTCCGACGCATTGGTGAACCATATGCTCATGGGCATTCCTTCCCCTTCTGTCTTGCGGATGCGGACGCCTTTTCATGTCTTCATCTTTAAACGTACTCCAGGTACTGAGTGTTTTCATCCGTTCCGTTTCATACGTATCAACAAGAAATTGGTATCCCATACGAAGTCTCCTTTCTTAAAATATCTTGAAAAATATTTATGACAGACAAGTCTGTCTGGTGGTGATAAAATTTTTTTAGATATTCAGCAGCCTACGGACCACGTCCTCGGCCGCCTGAATAGGCCATACCTGACCGTAATTTTGACTTGCGACAATAGCGCCTTCTACCAGGACATACACCATATCAACGTCTTTATTAACATCAATATTTTTGTAGCGTTTATCAGAATCTTTCAGTTGTGAAATCATTTGTTTCAGATATAATTTCAGGTCGTCTTTATGCTTTACCACCTCAGCCCTAATCTTGCTGTTAAACGAAGGTATTTCAGAGGCAATATTTAAAAAGGCGCACCCCCTGAAATTGCATTTCACCATCCACTCCTTTAAAAAACCAAATACTCCAAGAATGCGATCTTCAATGGACTTGTGCCTTTCAACGCTATCTTCCAACCACTTCATCCAGATAACGTGACGCGCCTGCAAATACGCAATACAAAGATTCTCTTTAGACGGAAAATGGCTATAAAATGTCGCCTTTGCAACCTGTGATTCTGCAATAATCTGATTAATACCGGTCGCAAGATACCCTTGCTCATAAAACAGACGCAAGGCGGTGTCGATTATTCTGTCCCGAGGCTGGCTTTCTACTTCCCGAAGCATGACACAATATACACCAGACAGAGTTGTCTGTCAAATATATTTCCCTTGATTTTGCACGGCAAATACAGTATTTTCTGCCCAATGATAGTCCATGCATTCCTTGTTTTATGAGCGAAAGAACTCAGCCTGAAACGCAGAAAATGATAAACCCCTGCGCTACAGAATTTGCTGGAAGAGATGAATGAGGTGTTAGCGGCATAACTTTTATGATTGCAAAAAAGCGATATATTTACTAATATAAGTACAGTATACTATGTATATGTAGCATGTTATATCACTTTAGAGGTCTATTGTGAGGCAATTTTTTAATCAAGCCGAGGTTCTTAGTGTCCTCCACGGGTTTAACCCATGGTGGTCTGGCAAGTCGTATGCATGTCATGATTTCAGAAGGCTTGCTTTTGAGCCATGCCGGAATTACCTTGAGGATACCTCCCTGCGCAGAGCCGTCCTCTTATCGGGGCCGCGCCGGGTTGGGAAGACTACCATTTTACTGCAGATTGCCGATTATCTGATAAAGAATGGAAACGGTCCTAAGGGAATCTTTTACATTAGCCTCGACCACCCGATGATAAAACTTCTCAGCCTGCAAAAGATACTTAATATTTATAATGATTTTGTCTATCCCAAAGGGAAAGTGGCTTTTCTGCTTCTTGATGAAATTCAATATTCAAAGGAATGGGAAACGGAAATCAAACTCCTTATTGACCATCATCCCGGTTTTCGTATACTTGCCACAGGTTCTGCAAGTGTAGTGCATCATGAGCGCATTGCAGAGAGTGGTGTGGGCAGATGGATAACGGTGCCAATCCCGACCCTTTCTTTCTACGAATTCGTTCAAATTCAGGGTGATAAATTCCCCGGAATTCCCGATTCTTTGAAACCGTCCGACCTCTTTTCAACCCCTCAAAACGAGCTTGTAAATCTTGCTCAAAATTTTCGGGGGCTTTCCCCCTTTTTTCAGCAGTATTTACTTGTCGGAGGTTTTCCTGAAACCGCCACATTGAAAAATATAAATCTTTGCCAAAGACTCCTCAGGGAAGACGTGGTGGAGAGGGTGCTGAAAAGGGATATGACCGCGCTGTTCGGAGTCAGAAACATTAATGAACTTGAAAAGTTGTTTATCTATTTATGCCTGCACAGCGGCGGCATTGTTGCGCTAAAAACCTGCGCTGATACCCTTGGGACGTCACCTACAACCGTGGCGAATCACCTCACCCTGCTTGAGCAAGCCAATTTGATTTACCGGCTGCCGCCTGCAGAGACGAGCGGAAAAAAAATTCTGAGGGCAAGGAACAAATATTACCTTGTTGATGCCGCATTGAGAAATGCTGTTCTGCTCCGGGGAGAAGAGCTTCTTACCAATACTGAGGAGATGGGGGTAATAGCAGAGACGACTGTACATCGTCACCTGTATTCATTCTATTATCGGGACGTCCCTGAAATAGTCTACTGGCGTGATCCGGTAACAGACAAAGAGGTGGATATTATTGTAAGAAGTCCAAAATATATTATTCCTTTCGAGGTCAAGTACAGGGAGAATCCGAAGTTGAGTGCGACCAGCGGACTTGTTGCCTATTGTCGGCTTGAAAAAAAGGTTAAACGTGCATACTGGGTAACAAAACAGGATAGCGATTTTGGAGTTACAACCTTTGAAGGATTAAAGGATGAATACGGCAAGCAAACCCAATTTCTGAAGATACCGGCGCATATCCTCTGTTACCTGCTCGGTCAGGCGGAGAGAATGTTGTGGAAATAATGCAAATTTGTTTTTGAATTTATCCTTGTAAGTCATGTATGAAATAGAATACACCGAGAATATATGTAGAGGTGAGATGTGAAGAC
>VGXX01000059.1 GCA_016873155.1 Planctomycetota bacterium
GTCGGCTCATCGCATCCTGGGGCTGGAGAAGGTCCCAAGGGTTCTGGAGTTCACAGATTAAAGCGGTACGCGAGCTGGGTTTAGACCGTCGTGAGACAGGTCGGTCCCTATCTGCCGTGGGTGGACGATATTTGAGGAGATCTGTCCTTAGTACGAGAGGACCGGGATGGACGTACCTCTGGTGAACCAGTTGTCGTGCTAACGGCATCGCTGGGTAGCTATGTACGGAAAGGATAAATGCTGAAGGCATATAAGCATGAAGCCTACTCCAAAACTAGATATCGTTTTCCTTTATAGGAAGAGAGACACCTTGAAGATTACGAGGTTGATAGGCCAGAGGTGTAAGTATAGTAATATACTAAGCTGACTGGTACTAATTAGTCGAAAAGCTTGACTTTTTATTTTTATCCCTACAAAGAGTCAATTGTTACCGTTAAGTCATTCATGATCATTATTTTTTTCCGGTGGGCATAGTAAGAATGAAACACCCGTTCCCATTCCGAACACGGTAGTTAAGGTTCTTACGCTGATGGTACTGGTGAAAGCTGGGAGAGTAGGTTACTGCCGGGAATAATCATAAAAAACCCGTCTCGAAATTTCGAGATGGGTTTTTTGTTTAATCAAGTTATTTTTTAAATGCTTAAATTTTAAGATGCTGATATGCTTTCAAAGGATGATATTTTTAAAGAATATCTTACATCGAAAAAATTAAAGTTTACCCCTGAAAGACAGGCGATACTCAATCGTGTGTTTGAAAACCACAAGCATTTCGAGGCGGACGAACTCTTAGTCGATCTCAGGCTTAACGATTTGAAAATTTCAAAGGCTACCATTTACCGCACGTTAGCCTTGCTCGTAAAAAGTGGTTTATTAAGGGAAGTGATTTTTGGTGAGAGACATGCTCACTACGAACATGTATACGGGCATGAACACCATGACCATTTAGTATGCAATGGTTGCGGAAAAATAATAGAATTTACAGAACACAGGATAGAAAAGCTTCAGGACGAAGTTTGTAGAAAGAATAAATTTAAGGCAGATTCGCATCGTTTACAAATACAAGGTTTATGTGAAGATTGCTGGGAAAAGAACGAAAACGCAGTTGAATAAAATATTATTGGACGGGGGTATAATTTATGTCGCGCGTATGTGAATTGTGTGGGAAAAAAACCGAGGTCGGAAATCAGATAGAACGCAGAGGGTTGGCCAAGTGGAAGGGTGGTGTCGGAAGGAAAATTACCGGCAAGACAAAAAGAACGTTTAAGCCGAATTTACAGATGGTAAAGGCAAAAATTGACGGTTCGGTCAAGAGAATCAAGGTTTGTACTCGCTGTATTAGCGCGGGCAAAGTTGTGAAAGCACCATCGTAGCGTTAAGGCCAAGCTAACAGTTTAATGAAGATTGAAAAAAAAGATATTGAATATATAGCGAATCTTTCCCGGATCGAACTT
This sequence comes from Planctomycetota bacterium, assembly GCA_016873155.1. Lineage (GTDB taxonomy): Bacteria > Planctomycetota > Brocadiia > Brocadiales > Brocadiaceae > Wunengus. The sequence continues at coordinate 1,452 of VGXX01000059.1, forward strand.
TCCAATCAGGAAAAAGAAACCTTTATTCATCAGCTCAGCGATATTCTCGCATATATTGATAAGCTCAACCAGTTAAATACCCAGGATATTAAACCGATGGCATACTCCATAAATACAACCAATGTATTAAGAGATGATAAATTGGAACCTCCAATATCAAGAGAAGATGCCCTTACCAATGCTCCTTCCACAATGGGTGTTTTTTTTAAAGTACCAAAGGTAATTGAATAGAATAAGAGAATCGTCTTTGAGACTTTCAGGATACACCGCACTCCAAATAAGAGAAAAATTATTATCCAGAGAAATACAAGCATCCGACCTTGTTGGACAGCTATTTAAATGGATAAAAGACATTGAACCGAATATTCATGCCTTTATAACAACGTGCGAAAAAGAAGCCTTAGAAAAAACCGTAGAAATTGATAAAAAGATCATAAATCGTCAAAAAGTAGGTCTGCTTGCTGGCATTCCGATTGCCGTTAAAGATAACATCTGCACAAAAAATTTAACCACTACCTGTGCCTCAAAAATCCTTCATAATTTCATCCCCCCTTATGATGCCTTTGTTGTCAAACGTCTGAAAGAAGAAGATGCCATAATTATAGGCAAAACGAATTTGGACGAATTTGCAATGGGATCGTCTACCGAGAATTCCGGTTACAAGATAACACGCAATCCCTGGAATCATGAATGTGTTCCCGGTGGATCAAGCGGTGGTTCCGCCGCTGCTGTAGCTGCAGACTTCTCATTTCTGGCTCTTGGGTCTGATACCGGTGGTTCTGTGAGACAACCCGCGGCCCTTTGCGGTGTTGTCGGAATAAAACCGACGTACGGCAGGGTGTCCCGATATGGACTGATCGCCTTCGGGTCTTCCTTAGACCAGATAGGCACTTTTTCGAAGGACGTAAAAGACGCAGCACTCCTGTTGCAGGTAATCGCCGGGTATGATTCGTATGACTCGACTTCTGCGCAAGTCCCCGTTCCGGATTATTTACAGGGAATTGAATCAGGCGTTAAGGGTTTACGGATCGGTATCCCGAAGGAATACTTTGCAGGCGGCTTGAATGCAGAGGTCAGTAAGGCAGTAAAGGATGCCTTGAAGCTCTATGAAAATCTTGGCGCAACGGTTGTCGACATATCTTTACCGCATACTGAGTATGCCGTTGCCGTTTATTATATTGTAGCAAACGCAGAAGCAAGCTCGAATTTAGCCAGATATGACGGCGTGAAATATGGTTATCGAACTGGCGAATCGCGCGGAATAATTGATATGTACTGCCGTACTCGTTCAGAGGGGTTTGGTAACGAAGTCAAACGCCGTATCATGCTGGGAAATTACGCACTGAGTTCCGGCTATTATGACGCATACTATCTGAAGGCATCAAAGGTAAGAAATTTAATAAAAAGCGATTTTGACGCAGCATTTGAAAAGGTGGATTGCATAATGTGCCCGACGTCTCCTGTGCCAGCCTTTAAAATCGGGGAGCGCGCTAATAATCCGCTGGAAATGTATCTTTCCGATATCTATACCATTCCGGCTAATCTTGCAGGCATTCCGGGTATTTCCATTCCTTGTGGATTTTCAAAAACAGGGTTGCCCATCGGAATGCAAATCCTTGCAAAACATTTTGAAGAGAAAAAAATCTTACAAATTGCATATGCTTTTGAACGAGAAACTGATTTTCATTTGAAGAAGCCTGCATTAAAGGGTTTGACAGGGTAAAGATAATTAAATTCTAAAATAGTCACAGATCACGCAGAGAAAAATATTTCTGTGCTCTCGGTTCCCTCTGTGGCAATTAAGCTGTTGAAGGTTGTTAATATGGAATATGAAGTTGTTATAGGTTTGGAAACCCATGCAGAACTAGCCACAATAACCAAGCTGTTTTGCGGATGCAGTACGAAATTTGGCGCCGAACCTAATACGCATGTGTGTCCGATTTGCCTTGGTATGCCGGGTGTTTTGCCGGTTATGAGTAAAAAGGCATTTGAATATGCGTTGAAGGCGGCTGTCGCTTTAAATTGTGAGATTAACCGGTTTACAAATTTCGACAGGAAGAGTTATTACTACCCCGATTTACCTAAAAATTACCAGATATCACAGAATTACTATAATCTGGGTGTAGACGGGTACATGAATATGAGCGTGAATGGATCAATAAAGAAGGTTCGTATCCATAATGTTCATTTGGAAGAAGAGGCAGGGAAGCTCATTCATCCGGAAGAAACGGGTGCAGACTATAGCCTGGTAGACTTCAACAGGGCTGGTGTCCCCTTGCTTGAGATTGTTTCGTATCCGGATATGAGAACTGTGGACGAAGTAGAAAGTTATATGCAAACCTTGAGGAAAATACTTTTATACACGGAAATTTCCGATTGTAAGATGCAGGAAGGTTCTCTCAGGTTCGAGGCGAGTATTTCACTGAGAAAAAAAGGGTCTGAGAAACTCGGCAACAGGGTCGAAATAAAAAATCTTAACTCGATGAAGTCTGTTATAAAGGCTATTGAATATGAGGCAATCAGACAGTCTGAATTGCTGGACAGGGGAGAAACCATCGACAGGGAAACCCGGTTGTGGGATGAGGTTGGCGAGAAAAGCCAGCGGATGCGTTCAAAGGAAGAGTCTCAGGATTATCGGTATTTCCCTGAACCGGATCTTTTACCTGTTATGATTGATGAAAAGTGGTTATCTGAGATAAAAAATTCTATACCCGAGCTTCCTTTGGATAGAAAACAGAGGTTCGTAAAAACATTTAATCTTTCCGATTATGATGCGGGAGTACTTATAGAAGAAAAAGTACTTGCAGATTTTTTTGATGAATGTGTGAAGATACTGGATCGTCCAAAGGCTTTCTGTAATTGGATTACCAATGATTTATTGAGAGAGGTGAAGGACAGAAAGCTAGATATTAATAGTTTACTAATAAAACCAAAACAGCTTGCATCTCTGGTTGAAATTATTGAAAAGGGTACGATCAGTAGCACCATTGCAAAGGAAGTGTTTTCAGAGATGGTTCAAACAGGAAATGAACCTCAAAAGATTATTGAGGGAAAGGGATTAGCCCAGATCAGCGATGAGGGGTTGATTGAATCGGTAATTGATAAAGTGATAGCAGGCAATCCCAGTGTAATAGAAGATTATAAGAAGGGGAAAAAGAACGCCCTTGCCTTTCTGGTAGGACAGGTAATGAAGGAAACCAAAGGCAAGGCGAATCCCAAGATGGTGAATGAGATGCTAATAAAAAAAGTTGGTGTATGAAGAATTAATTTTGGTATAATTCCGTTTGGATAAGATTCCTTTAAAGTTAACGCCGTATATTAGAGGAAAAAGCAAATGGGACATCCTTCAGTAAAAAAGGCTACGCAGAAACATACATGGGATAACTATTTGTCATGGCCAGATGACGAGCGCTGGGAGATTATTGACGGTGTAGCATATAATATGACACCAGCACCGTCAGTTAGGCATCAGACTGTTGCTGGTAATTTATTCAGCCAATTGAAGCAAAAGCTTGCCAATAAAACATGCAAACCATTTATAGCCCCTGTTGATGTAATCTTTTCCGAATATGACATTGTCCAGCCTGATGTATTCGTAGTTTGTGATACAAATAAAATTACCGAGGCGAATATAAAAGGATCACCTGACTTAGTTGTTGAAATACTCTCGCCTGCCACTGCCACAAAGGATTTGAGGGAAAAGAAGCATCTTTATGAAAAATCTGGCGTAACAGAATACATTGTTATCGATCCTATTGAAGAATATGCAGAAAGATTTTTGTTGGATGTGGATGGGACTTATAATAAAGGCGAAGTATTTGGTCCTCAGGAAATCTTGCCGTTTAAATCACTGGAAGGAATTGAAATAAACCTTTGGGAGATTTTTGAGGTGAAAAAAGTGTGAGGAATCACCCGATCATTATTTAAGTGGAGGAAGAAAATAATGGAAATATTACAAGAAATTAAGCAGTTATCTCGTACTGATAAATTAAAAGCAATGGAAGCTCTTTGGAAGGATTTAAGCGGTGATGAAGAAAAGTATGATTCCCCTGCATGGCATGAAGATGTCCTTAAGGAAACTGAAAACAGGCTGAATAGCGGTATCGAAGAAGTGGTGGAGTGGGATATTGCAAAAAAGAATCTCAGAAAGAAATATGAATGAAAAGGTTGTAACAGTGTGGAGGATATTAGATTGTCGTAAGGACCCAAAGAAAATAGAAAATATTATGAAAAAACCTTGACAAATGTATTTGGTTTTGATGAATGACTGCGAAATGTTTTACTACTGAGGACGCTGAAAACGCAGGGGAAATAAGGCAAGGAGGGAACGGTTGAATGCAGGTTTCTTGAGTTCTTTGTGTTCGTTGGGTTTATCGGGTTGACACAACAAACTCTATACCTCAAGAAACCTATAAACTCCGAAGTCCTTTTTGCTTCTGTGGTAAAAAGTATGGATATTTCAAATAAATTGTAGGAGTAAGCGGATGGTATATCTCTTGCAAGCCACATCTAACTATATTTTTAGTCTTACAATCTTGATAGTTTATAAAACGCCTTTTCTGGACAGAGCGCCGGGAAAGGCGTTTTTTTGTTTGTATTTGAAAAGGCAGGAAAAATGGCAAAAAAAGAAAATACCTGACAAGTCATGAGAATGGCGCTCAATTCCGTCATGGGGCTGTCCAAAAAGCGTTGGATTATTGAATAATGGGTGAATAATGGGTGACCCTGCGACTTTTTTGACTCAGTGTTAAAAAACGGTTGGTATCCTGTAATAGACATGTTAGCTCGTATGGTAGACCCAGAAGTGCCACACCACGTCATCCAACGTGGAAAGGTGTCTTCAGATACCCGGTTTTAATGGGATAGTTTACTTATCCTTGTATTTTTTTGAGAGAAAAAAACTCTTACGACTCGTTCGGGTTAGGAAGTTATAAAATGGGTTTTTTTAGTTCAACACCAGATGTAAACAAATTAGAGCGAAAGAAAGATATTATAGGATTGGTCAATGCATTGGGCTATTATAAGAAGTCGTTGTTCATTTGTGAAAAGATCGGGGTCAAACCTTCATATTTCAATTAACAAGCTCTGGAGAACAAGGAATATTTGATCCTTGTGTCTTTACCTTTTTTATTTTCTTTTGAGTTTTCTCTGGACAGTGGGGTTACAGTGGTAACATATCAATAGCCCATTTAAATGCTATTCTTAGTGGTCTTGCTACATTGCATAACGTCTTCCTTTTACAACCGTAAGGAAAGACAAAGACCACTTTATCCAAATTTCTCTTGGAGAGGTGACAAGGAAGTATCTCATAACATTATTTTGTTAAAATACGAGGTTCAAATCTATTTCCAGGCCTTTTAAAAGTGGTGAATGCAGGATAGCATCCGCAGGATATACATTTTCTGTCTTGTAGCCGGTTTTGGTGTGCGTTAATACCTCTATCGTCTGTTTTGAAGGATCAACGATCCAATACTCTTTAACACCGTATTTAAAATAAAGCTTGCGTTTAATTTCTCTGTCACGATACCCTATCTTAGAGGAGAGAATCTCCACGATTAAATCTGGCGCTCCCTGGATATTGTCTTTTGTTATAATGTTTTTCCGTTCCTTTGACACATAGATAATATCCGGCTGCACGACATCTTCATCGGAAAAAACAACATCAAACGGGGCGTCATACACAAAACCGGACTTATTCTTTTTCACATAACTCAGCAGTGCATATTCGAGTTCTCTTGATATGCGTTGATGATGTTCGTTAGGTGAAGGCACCATAAAAAACTCTCCTTCGATAAGCTCATATCGCTTATCTTCTGACATATGGAGATAATCCTGATAGGTAAATTTTACATTTTCAAGTGTTTTGGTCATGGTAATAATGTAAAGATGGTTTGATGTGTTCGGTTATCAAAAACAGGCATATTCCTGGTGATAAAATAAGCTTTACGCTGTATGCTGAAATTAACAGAAATGAGAAACAAAGTCAATGTAAATTGCCTGAAGAAACAAGTGTAAAACTCTTTGGGAGGTTTTTGAAGTCAGGAAGGTATAACCTCAAAGGTCTTACCATCAGCATAATTTTCATGCCAATGGCTTCATACCAAAATTCTCTTTTCCGCATACATAAGAAATCCCGCGCAACTCCAAAGAAGTAATAATAAAAACCAAATTGTTACAAAAACAAATCGTTTCGGGATCGAACTTAATGTTTCGAGAGGCCTCTCTTGTTTAAGAAAACGAGCAGGCGACGCACAAGCTTGTAAACCAGCCCGGAGAAGGCGGCCAGCCAGGCCAACAGCGCTATGTAGACAAAATAGCGCGGAATCACCTGCAGAAACTCCAGCTCCATCGCCCGTGCCATCTGGAATGTGCAAGCAGTATACATGCCCAGGGGGAAGATCGCTCCCCAATATAAGGGGTCGTACCTCAGGGGAAATCGCTTGTAGACATACCTCCACGCGGCCAGAATGAAGAGCATGGGGATCCACCACGTCCCGGTCGCCCAAAAAAACACCGTAAAACCTTTCATGAAGGGAAGCAGCGACCGAAGGAAGGGGGCGTCTGGCGCGTTGGCAATCAGCAGAGAACCGGCAAGCGTAGAGATGGCCATTGCCCCCATGTTGATCCAGTAGGGCGGCGCCAGGTCGCCAGGGGAAAACCTGAAGAAGGTGTAACGGTAGAAAATAAGGGAAATCATCCAGATGTAAAGCATACCGCCCCACAGCCACATAGACAGGGCGAAGAAGTTTAGCTCAAGCTTGTAAGGCTGTGTCCAGTGTGAGGCGATGAGGGCGCTCAGGACAGTTATTGCCTGGGTGGAGACAACAGCAAGCAGCCATGCACCGGTGATGCCCTCGTCCAGAGTGGGCTTATTCTCCTTAATGGTAAAGGCGGTGAAAATGGTGTAGGTTAAACCTACCCAAAGAATGATTCCCAATACCCATAAAAATGTTGCTGCCAGATAGTTCCCTGAAATCAGCACGAACTGGCTGCCGAGAACGCATGATCCGGCAATGGACGTGAAGAAACCCGGGCCGCGCTTATGGTCGACCATGTCGCTGAAGAACTGGCTCGTGAACCAAATGACTCTCAGCACATTCAGGAACCATAAGACAAGGTAAGTAACGATATTCAGCCAGAACAGGGCAACAGCGACAAGCGGCATCCCCAGCAAATGGGCTGCAATGGAGATAATACCCGTGGCCATAACCATTGCAAAATAGGCCGGAGACAAATCCTTTACACCCTCTTTCAAGCCGTTCAGGATGAGTGGATAATCGAGCATTTGGTTATCTTCAGGTTCTGGTGAAATAGCCATTATTTAATAATTAAGATTCGACCTTAGGTATTATGCAGGATTGATCGCTCTATGTTGGCATGCTGAAACATAACTTATTTGCCTTCATTAAGTATTCTATTAATCCAATATCTCGGCTCACGATGGAGATGTGAAACTGCCACAACTATAATTGTATCGGTATCAACACCATAAATAAGTCCGTATGGAAATCTTGAAAGCAGGCAGCGCCTGAGATTAGGCTCGATTTCCGGACATGACAACGGATAACTAACTATCCTTTTCATAAGAAACTGTCTCTAATTTGCCTGCCTTGTATGCCTGCCAGCGATTCCTTGCTTCTTCAGCCCAGATACGATCGATTTCCGGGTCTGGCTTGTCGAGTTGCATTAGGATTGAATCAACAAGTTTAAGCTTCTCGGTATCCGACAAAGACTGTATTTTCGCCTCAATCTCTTTGTTAATCGTTGCCATCGTCTTTCTCCTTTCTTCCGACTTGTTCGGGTTAGGTTATTATCTGGTTTAATTTTATATCCACCATTATTTAATAATTAAGATGCGATCCTGGATACCCAAACTTTTTTATGAATAGTTGTCATATTTTTTAGACTATACGCTTCCAACGCTTAAATGCTTTTACGTCAGCGGTACTTAAATCAAACCACTCTCCTTGCATTCTTTTTGCTTCAAAGCGCCTATGCCAGTATGCTTCAATACCACTTGGGTCATCGGTTTTGATTGAGTGGATTAAATCCGTTTTTTCGGGTAATTGAATCCTGATTTCATTCCCGCGCCTCACAGTATTGTTGGTTTTTCCAATTTTGTAATAGCGGCCTGACTTAAAAAGATATACCTCACCCAATTCCTGATTAGCATTGGAATCATCAACATCGCCCTCTACGTTGGTATTTTCAAGAATTGGTCTGCAAAGTTCAACAACATCATTATAGCCGTTTCTATTCGTACAATATTCAAATATTTTCCTGGCAAGTTCTTGCTTATGTCCAAATTTAGTAAAAACATTTCTGGTTGGAAATTCAATATCACTACGTTTTTCTATATTAAGTTCATCGCAGGTTGGAAATTTATTTAGCTTACGCATAACACCAATTACTTTTCCAATAATAAATTCATCAGAGTAAGCACCTTGAAGTTTGTTTGGCATAAACCCCGCTTCCTTTTGTGCATCTCCAAACCTAGTCCAATATTTCTTCCATTCATAAACCTTTATACCGGTCTCTTTTTCAAATCTAGCTATACCCAAAGGCTTGCCGTCGTTCTCTTTTGCGGTTTGGCGTATTGCATTGATAATGTTTTGTTTAGTTCTCATAAGTTTTATTTCAACAGATCATCGACTTGGACCTCTAATAGAAGGTTAAGAGAAGGTTAATGGTCACCCATTATCACCTGTCCTTTTCTTCAGCGCTCATGGATTACCTTCTTTATCTTTTTCGTCTGTTACCAGAAAGTTGGATTATTTCCCAACCGCGGGCAGACTGATTAAACTGACCAAAGGCAAAGATATTCTTAGAGAAATTTGTGTCTAGAGTTGCTGCACCAATCGTACCCGCGATCCAAGAGATAACTCCCCAGCCGGAAGAAGCATACAATAATCCAAATGCCACACCGGGAATTATACCATTCCTTGCATTTGTGTCCCCTAGCAGATGTCCGATAGGATTACTGTTTGGTCGTAATTATCGATGTGGCATAACATATAACCCTTTTTTGAATAGACATGCATGTGCAACGATGCATCGCCTTCAAGTTTGAGAGAAAAATCTTGGTCTTGTCCAAACTGAAGAGCGATACTCCTTTCGGTTGAATTAATGAAAAAGCTATTCCAACAAATTCTATTGTCATTGAACTTGAGCTGAACCCGTTGTTTTTTGCCATGTTTATCAGTGATCCCAACCTTATACAAAAGTGCTGCTACATGGCTAGCTTTTATCTTTGGTGGTACGATCATTTATCAGTCATCCATTCTATTCGAAGGATCATATCGAAGGGATAACTACCAACATATACACAGAATAATTTATAAATAATTATAAAATAAAAAAAAATTTATGTATATCACAATATTTTTGACTTTTACAGGATTTATTATTAATGTATTCTAGTGGTTTCGCTGCTTAAATCAAGGGGAAATGACGACTGGGAAGCGGGCTTATTCTTGTGATGGATTTTGTTAGGATACGGATAAGCACAGATAAATACAGATTATTTAAAAGGTAGGGGTTTAAGATTTTAAATCCCTACAGGATATATCCGTGAAAATCTGTGCTCTGTTTGGTTTAGCATCAAAAATATAAACTTTAGATTCTTCGTTGTTTTACTCCTCAGAATGACGCCGTTTGTCATTCTGAGAGAAGCGAAGAATCTTATTTGATGAGTGAATAATATGAAATTAAGGGATGATTTAAGAAGTCAGATTCTATCAAAGGTAAAAAAGGTCGTTGTCAAGATAGGTACGGGCGTGCTCACCACCGACGATGGATACGTGGATAAGGAGCAGATACAGCGACTTGCCGGGCAGGTCATTGAATTGAAAAAAATGGGTTACGACGTGGTTGTGGTAAGTTCCGGCGCTATTGGTTCTGGTATGGGAGAACTGGGCATTGAGAAAAGACCTTCTACGTTGCCTGAATTACAGGCGGTTGCAGCGATAGGCCAGAGCAAGTTGATCGGGGCATACGACGAGTGTTTCAAACTCCACGGATTTCATGCAGCACAGATACTCCTTACCCGTGAGGACTTTGAAGACCGCCAGAGGTATCTGAATACATGCAATACGATCCATACGCTGTTTCAGATGAATGCCATTCCTGTCGTAAACGAGAATGACACGATTTCCGTGGATGAAATCAAGTTCGGTGATAACGATGCACTTTCTGCGCTCGTGACAAACCTAATGAATGCGGAGTTGCTCATTATCCTCTCTTCCGTTGACGGGTTGTATGATAGATTTCCAACGGCAAAAAGCAAGGCAGCGGTTATTGCCCTTGTAAAAAATATTTCTCATGAAATTAAGCAACTGGCATTTGATTCAAAGACTGCAAGGGGGGTAGGCGGCATGCAGACCAAGCTGGAGGCGGCATCCGTGGTAACAAATGCAGGTGAAGCGGTGATTATTGCTAATGGACGAATGGATCATGTATTGAAGAAGATTGTGCAGTGTGAGAACGTTGGTACCCTGTTTCTTCCTAAAGAGGAAAAGCTGACAAGCCGCAAGCGATGGATTGGATACACGATAAAGCCGAAAGGAAAGATATATGTCGACGATGGCGCTATGCATGCCTTAGCAGAGAAGGGAAAGAGCCTGCTTGCCTCTGGCATTGTAGCGGCGGAAGGGGCTTTTAGTAAAGGTGATATTGTTTCGATCTGTAAAAGAGAGGATAGGACAATTTTTGCCAGGGGTCTGACAAACTATTCTTCACAGGAAATTGAGAAGATTAAGGGGTGCAGTACCTCCGGTATCGCAAAGGTGCTGGGGTATAAGTTGTACGATGAGGTTATTCACAGGGATAATATGGTCATTTTGTAAACATAAACATAACCGTTCACCCCCTCCCCTAACCCCTCCCACCAGGGGCGGGGAATGTTCACTGTCCCCTTGTATTCCTTCCTCCTTGATGAGGGATGTTTAGGTGGGGGTGGGTTGTTACGCATAAACATATCACCGCAAATGCCTGCCCTCATGAAAATGGGGGACGCAAAGAACGCAAAGATAATATTAAAAATCAAATTCTCCAATACAATTCTAAACTTGATTGTATAGGATTTTCATTTTATTTATGCGGTTTTCGTGTTCATAACCTATAAGGTAAATAGTCTATGGAAGACCTCCCCTTCCTCCCCTCCTTGCGAAGGAGGGGAAAGAGGGGTGGTTATAAGTTCAAAACTCAAAACTATTCCTAAAATCCCTGTCCATGATTTATTGCATTTATCATCTCTGTCACCTTTTTTGCTTCAGTTGGATTGGGCGCTAATCGTAATGATTCGTTCAAATGATACAACGCCTGTTTTGTGTCCCTTTTGTGCTTAAAATAAAGGATTCCCAAGTCTCTGTAAGCAGCATAGTCGTTTGCATTGTATTTGATAGCAAGATTCATTTCGTCCATCGCATTTGCATAAAGGCCTTTCATCGCATAGGCGATTCCAAGATTGTAGTGCGCATCTAAATGTTCTGGTTTTAATTGGGCGGCTTTTTTCAGTTCGTTGATTGCATTGTCCAGAACTCCCTTTTTAAGGTACATAGCCCCTAAATTGTTGTGTGCATCCGCATAATTGTTGTCTATTTTTAGTGCCTCCGTATATTCAGCCATAGCTTTCTCCGGATTCCCCATGTGTTCGTAGGTATTTCCAAGGTTATTGTGGGTGAGCGGGAAGTAAGGGTTGCTTGCCAGCGCGTTATTGTATGCCTCAATGGCCAAATCATATAATCCCTGTTTATCGTAGACAGTTCCTAGATTATTGAAGGCAAGCGTGTTGTCGCTGTTTCTTGAAATAGAAGCCTTATATTCCTCAACTGCCTTGTCAACCAATCCGAGTTTTTCGTAAGTAGCTCCTAGATTAAAATGGATAAAGGGATAGCTGAAGGGAAGGGAGAGCGACCTCTTATACATGCGGATGGCGGCTTCATACTGTTTGTTTTTAAAATAGGTGTTACCCAGGTTGCTGCAAGCGCGGGCGCTGTTGGGCTCTCTCTGATAGGTAGAAGACCACAAGGTGGTGTCGTTTTGCCACACGTCGTTTCTCCATAGTACGCCAATCTGCATACTCAAAATAATTATTCCGATGACAATTATGCCTGTTTTCCTGAACGTGGCGTTGCTTACGATACAGCCGACAATGCCGCAAAAACCTACGATGGGCAGATATAAGTATCTTTCAGCCATGATATTCCCGATGGGAACAATGCCAAGCACGGGCAGCAGCGCAATGAAGAACCACAGGCAAAAGAAAAACAGGAGTCTGTTTGCTTTATAGAGCCGTGCAATGATAACAAGCGCTGAAATGATGAATAACGAGGACAGGACAAATGAGATGCTCATACCCCGAATGTCGGGTATATAGTAGTCTGCATTGAGGTTTATAGGGATAAACAGGAGTTTTCCATACGATGCAACAACCTTTGTCATGGTAAAAATATTCGTTGGGTAGACGTCTATTATTTTAAAGGTGTTTTTAAGAATGACAAATCGGATGAAAAAGTAAAAAATTGCGATTGCGATGTATCCTGAGTAAAAAACAAACCACCTTTTTATTCTCAGTAAGGTGGAAGGCGGTTGTAGCTTATTCCAGGAGGAAAATAACAGGTCAAATATAATGAGGAGTATAGGGAGCGTTATGGCCATCTCCTTGGAAAAGAGAGCAAGCAAGTAAGAGCCGCAGGAGATGATGTAGAAGAGAACGAACCTCATATTTGTTTGTGTGAAAATTTCTTCTTTCCGGGAAGAAACAACTATTTTTGCAAAATAGATAAATGCCAGCAGGAAGAAAATCGAAGCAAGGATATCTTCCCGATAACAGACGGCATTGACGGTCTCTGTAAGGATGGGGTGGGACAAGAATAGTAAGGTAGAGGATGCAGCTAGTGATTGGTTTCTAAAGATATTTTTTGTAAAGACGTAAAATAAGAATACATTTATAGTGTGTAATATGATATTGGTAAGGTGGTAACCGAGCGGATTCAGCCCCCAGATGGCGTAGTCGATGAAATACGTCAGTGTCACAACCGGTCGATAGCTGAGTTCTCCGGAAAAAGGCAGATAATCCCTTGTAAACAGCTTCGGCAGATTTCCCCACGATTTAATAAAATAATTTTCAGAAATGACGTATGCATCGTCATACACGAAGGTGTTTGACAGGGTATTAAGATACAAAAGGGCGGAAATGAAAATAATGATGAAGGGCAGGATTTTTTCCAACCGGATATGTCTTGTAGTCACACGTTTTCTCTTGTAATGAAATAGGGAAACCACAGATAGCGCAGATTGCACAGATTATAAAACACGAGACTCCGTAGCACAAATAGAAACACCATATATAATCCCCCTCAATCCGCCTTTGCTAAGGGGGACTTGAGGAAATCCCCATTAATAAAGGAGGCGTGAGGGTTGTTCCCCCTTAACAAAGGGGGATAGGGGGTTGTTTTACCGGCATTTGTGGTATATCTAAAAAGTCGCTGCATACGGCCCAACCTAATTATATTTGTGTTTTTCTATGATTTTTTCCGTTTGAAAATAAGCCAATTATTTTCATTTGTATGGATTAAGGCATACCACCCTTCTAGCCTCTTTCCTGCAAGACGAAACACAATTTTGTCCTTTTCCCTGGATTCTAGCTCATATTCACCGTAATCCCAAATCTCAACGATGCCAGCCCCGTAATGTCCACCAGGTATTTCACCTTCAAAATCAATGTAACTAAGCGAATGGTCTTCGACCGACACGGCAAGCCTTTTGATTCCCGGCTCTTCTGGCAGTCCTTTCGGTACCGCCCAGCTTTTCAGCACACCATCCATCTCCAACCGGAAATCAAAATGAAGGTGGGTTGCCTGATGCTTTTGGATAACGAAACGAGACATTGTTTCCGACTCTTTTTTTTATTATAAACTGTTCTGTGAGGTTACTCAAATAGTTTAATTTTGTGTTATACGGTGATTATCATACAAATTGAGTGATTTAGAATCAATATTGTTTGAAACAAATTTATGTAGGTTGGGTGAAGCGGAGCGCACCCAACGAACATTTAAAAACGGTATTGGTTAATTCATTTCACCATCTCGACCATTTCAAGAGCATTCCCGGCCGCCTTGCCTGCGTGGCAGTTGTTGAACATGGTAATGGTCTTTCTGGTGGAATTGGCTATATTCTTTATGTCCGACAGAAAAATGAAAAAAGAATTACCACAGAGATACGGGAATACTGAAAAAACGGTTTATAAACTGTGCTGTATCAAACACACCCCTGGATCCCCTCTTAATAGAGGGGACTTTAAATTCAAGACATCTTTATTTTTTTCTATGCTCTCAGTGTCTCAGTAGTTTTTATATCCTTGTTTTTCTACAGAACCCATTTTTTGTTGATTTCATGTAAGATATTATTTGTCGTGAAGCCGTAATGTTTGGCGATCGCTTTCGTTGGCGCTGAGGCGCCATACTGGTCGACACCAATGATAAGACCGTCCAATCCAACAAATTCATACCAACCACTTGTTGCAGAGGCCTCAATTGCTATCCGTTTTTTGCATGCAGGGGGAAGGATACTGTTTTTGTACTCTTCAGGAGTTGCTCTGAACAACTCAAAACTCGGCATGCTGATGAGTCTCGCTTTAACCCCTTTACCCTGCAATTGCAGTGTGGCTTCAAGGGCAATGGCAACCTCAGAACCTGACGCAAGGAGGATGATGTCAGGAGCACCATCAGAATCCTTCACTATATAAGCGCCGTATTTCAAATGGCTTTGTGATGGATACATTGAACGGTTAATTACCGGGATATCCTGGCGGGACAGAATTAATGCCGTTGGTCCACCCTTGTGAT
>VGXX01000060.1 GCA_016873155.1 Planctomycetota bacterium
CAAGAAAATAGGGAATACCACCCAGGTTATTTCTCCGGGCGACGCTGCCAGAGAACTTGATAAAGAGGATAAGGATAAATATATAGAGCAGAGTACGAAAGGCGCTAAAAAGAAGAGTTGGATTTTCAAATGGACTCCCCCAGCCGGCGCCGCCGATCCGATAACATTTTATGCCGCAGGATGTGAGGCAGATGGCAAAGGCACGGCTGGCGATGATTATGTTTACACTGCCACCGCAGATATCAGCGCTTCTAATCCTTAATTTGGCTTTGCCCGGATAAAACAACGATGTAGTGATAAACCCGGTTCGGCATCTAACCTAAAGAAAGGGACGATTATGTATAAGAAAGGAATTGTTGCGGCAGCGTCGTTTATGCTCGTTGTAGGCGCAGTTGCTTATTTTTTCAGGAATTACGATAGCTAAGGAAGCCAGGATAGATTCTGTGAAATTGTACATTTTAAAGAGAAACTGAATTCGGCCGAAATGAAGGTGTTAGTGCCGGTGCTCAGGAGTTTCGTGAAGAAATAATACATGAAAAGTAAACCACAGAGGATGCAGCGAAAAGAGTTTTTAACTTTTTTCTCATTGCAAACTCTGTGGCTTTTTTGAAGGGTATTCAAAAATGAAATTGAAAAGGGGTAAAATTTTGTTATAATTCTTTTATTCTAAAAGGGCCCATAGCTCAGCCGGTTAGAGCAGCGGACTCATAATCCGCGTGTCCAAGGTTCGAATCCTTGTGGGCCCACATTTAAATATAAATCAGATTCACACTATCACCCTTCCGTTGGCCTTCTTAACACATCTTTCAACTTCAGGTTGTTCTATAATCTCAAACGATCTAATACCTGCTTGATATCGTCTTTTTGTGCCTCTGAGGGCTCTATCCGTAATAATTCTTTCAGATAATAGCGGGACATTTCCATATCTTTTTTATCATTCAGATATAAAAAGATAAGTTTTTTATAAACATTTATATTTCCGGGATAGAGCATAATAATTTTCTGAAACTCGTCTATGGCCTTGTCTATCAGGCCTAATCCGTGGTAAAGCGTGCCGAGCGCATAGCGAACATTGAAATTGTTGGGATCAAGCTGAATTACAGCATTATACTCGTGGACGGCATCGGTTGCTTTTCCCAGTTTTTCATAAGCCAGACCCAAATTAAAATGGCTGTTAGGTTGTGCATTGTCTATCTCGATAGACTTCTGAAATTCTGCTATAGCTTCATTCAACAACCCTCTTTTTGCATAATTTACCCCCAGATTATTTCGGGCATGTATGTAACGGCTGTCGTAAAGAAGTGATTTCTTAAATTCTTCCATAGCCTTATCGAGTTCTCCCGTTGCATTGTAAATATTGCCTAAACCATTATGGGCAAGTGCGTGGTCGGGTTTGATTCTCAGCGCCTCCTCATATTCTGCTTTTGCCTTATCTATAAGACCTTTATTAAAATAAATGTTACCGAGATTGTTGTGAGGCTGGGCGTAACTGTTGTCTAAGTTTATGGCTTCTTTGTACTCTATTAATGCTTGATCCTCGAGTCCCTTTTTTGTGTAAACAGCCCCAAGATTGTTGTGGATATTGGCATTTTGTGGATTCAATTCCAATGCGGTTTGATACTCCATTTGGGCCTTTTCTGTAAGACCATTTTCCATATATACAATTCCCAAATTACAATGGGCGCGATGGCTGTCGGGAGAGCGCTGGATGGTTTTAGTCCACAGCGTAAATTCATCTCTCCAGTCTCCGTTCTTCCATATAATGGAAAATCCGTAACCGCCAATCATGAGAGTTACCAAGGTCAGTTGTACTATGCGTCTCATCGGGATAGCGCGCGGGGATAGGGTGCGGTCTGTGATCCGATAAATGAGAATCCCCTTTGCTACGCAAAAGCCCATTACCGGGATGTAAAGATACCTTTCGGCCATGATATTTCCTATCGGAAGTATATTCATGACAGGCAAAATCATAATGAAGAACCACGCCATCCAGCAGGAAAACATGTTTCTCGATTTGATTAATATCACGAATAAAATAAAAATTGAGACGAGAAAGATTACGGATAAAATGAATGACCCTTCTAACGGGGTTTTTACAAGCGGCACCACATAATCAGCGTTAAGGTTAAATGGGAAAAACGATAATTTTATGTAGGATGCCAGAATCTTAATCATCGTAAAGGTGTTTACCCAGAAACCGCCGGGTTGGTAAGTGGCTTTTAAAGCAGGATTTTTAAATATGACGAATCGAATGATGACGTAAAATAAAGAAACGGCTATATACCCTGTATATATTCCCTTAAATCTCTTTACAATGTCCGGCCATATTTTTTGGTCTGGGAACACGACAAATAAAAGTAAAAGTACGGGAAATGTTATCGCCATTTCTTTTGAAAAAAGGGCGCACAAATATGCAATAAGAGAAATGGCGTAATAAAGCGTGAATCGCTTTTTGTCGCTTTTCTTATAGAGAATAGTATCGGATTTTACAAAGTAAATAAGTGAAACAAGGAGAAAGGTTGCAGATAAAAGGTCTTCCCGATATCCAATGCAATTTATGGTTTCCAGAAGGGCCATGTGCGTAACAAAAAACAGGGCTGAAAGCAGGACGATTTTTTTGTTCTGGAGAACAGCGTTGAGAAAAAGGTAAAAAAGCACGGTGTTCAATGTGTGTACAATGACGTTGGTGAGATGAAATCCAAAGGGTTTTGAGCGCCAGATGGCATAGTCGATGAAGTAGGTGATGGTGACAATGGGTCGATAACTCATTTCCCCGGAAATAGTAAAATAATCTTTGGTAAAAATCTTTGGGAAATATTTCCATTCCTTAATGAAACAATTTTCTACAATAATCTTAAAATCATCATAGACAAATTTACCGTGCGTTGTGTTTAGATAAAGCAATAAAGAGAATGCAGGTATTAAGATCAGAATACATATAAAAAACGGGGTTTCCGTGTAAGTGGATTTGTTTTTCATCGGTATTACTATAACATAAAACGCAGGTTATTCAAGTTGGTCATTACTCTCATTGTCAAGAGGTTTAAGGAGGCGGTAACTTTTCGGGGAGTGGAGGCTAAATAAAAATCCCCCTCATCCCTCTCCTTATTGAAGAGAGATGTAGGGGGATTACAATTTTACAAAGACATGAAGCCTTTGTTTGGTTCAACAAATATTAGAACATATAGGCGAAATCAATTGCCGTTGTGAGCTGATTATCTTGTCCGGCAAATATTTCCTGGTCTGCGTCATCATATCGGACTTCTGGTCTGACAAGCAGATTCTCCCTGATTTTTATATTGGCTGTAAGGGTAACTTCACTGACTTGAAGACCCATAACACCTGTCCTGGCGCCATCATTGTCATCAAAATATTCACCCCTGAATGCCAGCCCGAAAGAATCGGTGATGTCCTGACTGATGATACCAGAGAACCCCCACCATATACCGTTTCTTCCGGTGGGTGATGCAAAAAAGCCGCTTCCTATGCCTTCAGCACCTTCTTCCGTACCAAAATCGAAATTGAGGTTCATGCTTGTCTTCTCAAGTGGTTTGAGCGCTACAATAATATCCCAGAAATGACGCCAATTTCCATCAGCGCCAGGGCTTAGATCATCATCCTGTTCAGGGCCATGGCTAGCATTCAAAATGAAACTGGTATTTTCTGCTACAGCCCAGTTGAATTGGTATCCAAGTGTTTTCCCATCATTATTGTCTGCAAAGGTATCCCAGCCATTCACCAAATATCCTGTTACTGTTAACTTGTCCAACAAAGGATAGCTAACGGCAAGACCTGTATTGGTAAATGGGATCGCATTCTGATAAAGAAGGGAACGGGAGAAGTTTGGATTATCAACGCTTTCCCAGAGCTCCGCGCCAATCCAGGTTGCAAACTTACCAAACTTGAAATCCAACCCCTTTCCAATAGGTGCCTTATACGTTACAAAACCCTGGCTTATGGTGAAATCGTCATTGTCGACCCGGGTATTTGAAGTCATCTCGGCGGGTACAAAGGTTAATCTTCGTGCAATTTCACCATAGTTTGTTGTAAAACCAAAACCGATAGGGTCTTTCTCTGTGGATGGTTTGAATACAGAAATTTCCACGTTATCTAAGGTAAATGAATTATGTTCCCTATCGAATGACCTTAATTCTAGCATATCCGGGCGCACAAAATCACCCCCTGACCCAAGGTTATCTTTTGGGTTTGAGTAGTTATAACTATAATATGTATCAATAAAACCACTAACTTCTACACTTTTAAAGAAGCTGGCTATCTGACCTTCTTCTTCTGCCGGCGCTACTGCCGGTGCGGCTTCTTGCGCAAAAATTGGCGCTGTAAAACTTGCCATTGCACCGCACAATATTCCAGCTAACCCCAACTTGTAAAAATTCTTCATTAACATCTTCCTCCTTTCTTTAAGGACTTAGTACTTAAATTTACACGCAGCAAAAGTAGCAAAAATTGAAACTTGGATAAACACTTTAGAAGCAATATTTAAGTTTTATGTTCTAGTGGTACCTCCTTTCCTCTTAGAGAAAGTTAGCTTCTACTTATAAATTATCGAAATTAGCAAAGAGAATACCTTATTCCTGAATGTGGTGTATATAAAAAATTTATTGGCATTAAACTACATTATAAACAAAAAAAGTTAACAGTTTTAAATATAATCGCACAAATAGGTTACATAATAAACGATATAAACATGTAGCGTTTTGGTCATGAGCTAAAAAAACCACAGAATTTATGGCGACCTTTTAAATTAGGATAAAATTAGCCACAAATTGGATGATATGATACAGTTTGTTTTGCTTGTTTAGTAATATTTAGCCACTATTTATTGCATATATAAAGGTTTTTGTCAATAAAAATCTTTATATATTTAATAAATCCTCATCATTTTTCTTGACCTTAAAAGTTTTATTAGTATAATTGTCGGACTTAATTATTTGGAATAGACGAGAATATATGCTTACTATATTTAAATAACCATTTTTTCGCGTAATATATAAATGTAAGGAGGTAAAAATATATGGCATTGGATCCCACCAAGCACGCAGATTGGGAAATAGCAGAAGATTCTGAAACTCGAATGAAAACGGTCTATCAGTTGGCTGATGAATTGGGTTTAGAGAAAGAGGAACTGCTCCCACATGGGCATTACGTAGCAAAGGTTGATTTTAATAAGGTTTTGAAACGGGTTGAAAAAAAGCCGGACGGAAAATTCATTGATGTGACTGCTATAACTCCTACTCCTCTGGGAGAGGGGAAATCAACCACAACGATGGGACTGGTGCAGGGTTTGGGAAAAAGAGCCAAAAGGGTTGTGGGCGCCATTCGCCAACCATCAGGAGGACCCACCATGAATATCAAGGGTTCTGCCGCCGGTGGTGGGCTTTCCCAATGTATCCCTTTAACGCCTTTTTCACTTGGATTAACAGGGGATATAAACGCCATTATGAATGCTCACAATTTGGCTATGGTAGCCCTTACCTCCAGGATACAACATGAATTTAATTATGATGACGAAAGGCTTGCAAAAAGTAATTTAAAACGCCTTGATATTGATACTGATAGAATCGAACTTAAGTGGATTATTGATTTTTGCGCCCAGGCGCTGAGAAAAATAATCATCGGTATCGGCAGCAGGATGGATGGCTTCATGATGGAATCAGGATTCGCCATTGCAGTATCTTCCGAAATCATGGCGATTCTTTCAGTGGCAAAGGACTTAAAAGACATGAGGGAACGGATCGGTAGGATGGTTGTCGCCTATGACAAAAAAGGCAAGCCGGTAACGACCACCGATCTTGAGGTGGCTGGCGCAATGACCGCCTGGATGGTCGAAGCTCTCAATCCCAATCTCATGCAAACTATTGAAGGACAACCGGTGTTCGTGCATGCAGGGCCGTTTGCCAATATCGCCATTGGTCAGTCATCGATTATTGCGGATAGGCTGGGTTTGAAATTGGGTGATTACCATGTGACTGAATCAGGGTTCGGAGCGGATATCGGGTTTGAAAAATTCTGGAATTTAAAATGCCGTTACTCAGGACATCGTCCAAATGCCGCTGTCGTTGTTACTACAGTCCGCGCCCTTAAATGTCATGGTGGCGCCCCCATTCCGGTGCCAGGACGTCCCTTGGACGAGTGTTATAAAAAAGAAAATGTAGGATGGGTGGAAAAGGGGACATCAAATCTTGTCCATCATATCGAAACAGTGAGAAAAGCCGGAATCAATCCGGTGGTTTGTATCAATCACTTCCATACGGATACGGAAGCCGAAATTAAGGTAATTCGCAAAATATCAGATGCGGCAGGCGCCCGTGTTGCTGTGTCTAAACACTGGCTCAAAGGGGGTGAAGGCGCCTTAGAATTGGCAGATGCGGTCATTGATGCATGCAATCATCCAACGAACTTTAAATTTCTCTATGAATTAAGCACTCCTTTAAAGACGCGTATTGAAACGATTGCAAAGGAAGTTTACGGCGCAGATGGAGTTGATTTCACACCAGAGGCATTGAATAAAATCAAATTACTGGATAGTGACCCCGATATTTCAAAAATGGGAACTTGCATGGTTAAAACCCACCTTTCTATTACGGACAACCCACAATTAAAAGGCGCTCCGAAGGGCTGGAGATTACGTATTCGGGATATATTGACTTTCAAAGGTGCGGGGTTTGTCGTCCCAATGGCTGGGGATATTAAGCTCATGCCTGGTACGAGTTCCGACCCTGCGTTCCGACGTGTGGATGTTGATGTAAATACAGGAAAGGTAAAGGGGGTTTTCTAATTCCTTCCGTATTTGTGGCGAAGAGATCAGGGGGAACCGGTAGAAACGGATACACTGTACGGTTATAAAAATTGGGTATTTCGTGAAAGAGGTTAGATAGGTCAACGGTTACCCTTCTTAATCGGCTACCGCAATCTACCGTTCATAAAAAGCTGTTGAACTAAACGGTTCAACAGCTTTCTTTTTTAAGGTAAACAATTACAACATTACCTTGACATATATGTCTATATTTGCTTAGAATAATTAAACTAATTTCGAGAATTTCATTTATAAAATAGCTATAAAATTTTTTACATTAAACCATGAGCTTCATAACTAAAATATTCGGAACATCAAACGAGAGGATACTGAAAAGTATAAAACCTCTCGTAGAACAGATCAATGCCCTTGAACCAAAGATGATGGCTTTGACGGATGCCGAACTTCGTCAAAAAACAGATGAGTTTAAAGAAAGGTTATCGCGGGGTGAAACCCTGGATGATATCCTGCCAGAGGCGTTTGCTGCCGTGAGGGAGGCGAGCCGGAGAATCCTTGTTGCCCCTAATCCTGACAGTCCCAATCGTACCATGCGACACTTTGATGTCCAGCTAATCGGCGGTATTGTTTTGCATCAGGGAAAAATCGCCGAGATGGCAACGGGCGAAGGGAAAACCCTGGTAGCTACGTTACCCGCCTACCTGAACGCATTGGCAGGGAAGGGAGTCCACATTGTTACGGTTAATGATTATCTGGCAAAGCGCGACAGGGACTGGATGTCTCCGCTGTATGAATTTTTAGGCTTGAAAGCCGGCGCTATTCAATCTCATCAGGAATACGAAGAGAAAAAAGCCGCCTATTTGTGCGATATTACCTACGGGACAAATAATGAATTCGGCTTTGATTATCTTCGCGACAATATGAGGGTCAGGTCTGAAGAACAGGTTCAGATCAGCCGCGGCCTGAATTACGCCATAGTCGATGAAGTGGATAGCATATTGGTTGATGAGGCGCGTACTCCTTTAATTATTTCCGGGCCTGCAGAAGAGTCTACAGAAAAATATTATATAGCAGATAAGATCGCCAGACGATTGAAAGTCGGGAAACATTTCGAGATAAAAGAAAAAGAACGTGTGGTGCATCTGAATGAGGAAGGTATTGAAGAGGTTGAAAAACAGCTCAATGTAGACAGCCTTTATACCGGTACGAATATGGAGTGGCCTCATTATATAGAGCAGTCCCTCCGCGCCCACCATATGTTTAAAAACGACAGGGACTATATCGTTAAAAACGGTGAGGTTATCATCGTGGATGAATTTACAGGGCGCTTAATGGAAGGCCGTGTGTGGAGTGATGGCTTGCATCAGGCCGTACAGGCGAAAGAGCATCAGCGTATCAAGGAAGAAAATCAGACCCTCGCCACTATTACCCTCCAGAATTTTTATAGATTGTATAAAAAGCTCGCCGGGATGACAGGTACGGCGATGACAGAGGCGGCAGAATTTGACAAGATATACAAACTGGAAGTCGTTGTGATACCTACAAACAAACCCATGCATCGTACAAACCATCCAGATCGCGTTTATCGTACTGAAAAAGAGAAATTTGATGCCATTATTAAAGAAATTGTGGAAGTACACAAAGAGGGGAGACCAACGCTGGTTGGAACAGTTTCTATTGAAAAATCTGAAATATTGAGTGAAAAACTCATGAGGGAAGGTATTGAGCACGAGGTGTTAAATGCCAAACAACATGAGCGGGAGGCGCACATCGTTGCAAAGGCCGGACAGCGTGGGAATGTAACGATTGCAACGAACATGGCCGGTCGCGGCACGGACATTGTTTTGGGTGAAGGCGTTGCTGCCCTCGGGGGCCTTCATATTATAGGCACGGAAAGACACGAGGCAAGGCGCATTGACAACCAGCTTCGCGGACGCGCAGGCCGTCAGGGAGACCCGGGTTCATCCCGTTTCTACGTGTCGCTTCAGGACGATTTAATGCGTATCTTCGCCTCCGAGCGTGTTAGTTCCCTCTTGAAAACCTTTGGGATGGAAGAAGGTATGGCAATCGAGCATTCGATGGTTTCGAAATCTATCGAAAGGGCGCAGAAAAAGGTCGAAGAACACAATTTTGAAATACGGAAACACCTGCTCGAATATGACGAGGTCATGGATCAACAGCGAAAGACAATTTATACACTGAGACAGGATGTGCTTGAGGGTAAGAATCTCCGTGACTACGTTTTCCGGATGATGGAGGACAGTATCAGGGAGACGGTGGTTTTTGCTTATGACACGAAGAACGTTACTGACGAGGAAAATCCATTTGACCTTGCAGCCTGGTTTAAACAAAAATTCGGCCTGGAGGTCGATTTGAATGAGGTAGAGGAGAAAACACGGGAGAACGTTGAGGAGTATTTGTTAAAGAAGGCTGCGGAGGCATATGAAATTAAGGAAAGCACCATCGGCAAAGAACAGATGGAAACGATTGCACAAATCCTCCTGATGGAAAAGATTGACACAAAATGGAAAGACCACCTTTATGCAATGGATCACCTGCGGTCGGGTATAGGTCTCCGTGGATATGCCCAGGTAGACCCTAAAATTGAATATAAGAGAGAAGCCCTGGGCATGTTTGAAAGTATGAATCTTGCAATTAGAGATGAGGTCACCGATCTTATATTTAAGCTGCAAATAGGAAAGGGAGAAGAAAGAAGAGAGGTATGGCATCCGGACCGCTATGTTCACCAGGAGGTTTCCGGATTGGAGAAGATACAGGAATCCCCGGTTGCCGCTGCCAGCGCCCTTCAGAGTACAAGCACGAACGAAGAAGAACAGGCCGAACGGAAACCGGAACCCATTAAAGTCGGGATTAAGGTAGGGAGAAATCAACCCTGCACGTGCGGCAGTGGTAAAAAGTTCAAACAGTGTTGTGGCAGGGTGAGATAATTCTAGTTTAAACGCGCTAAATGTTAGCGAAGGACTTAAAACAATCTGAAAATTCACTCCATCCCGCATGTCTACTATCTTTGATGCTGTTTATGGAACAGCACTCGTCTGTGGTTCACCATACTTTTTTTTGAGATTCATACTGAGTGAACGATACCGTTCCGGTATAACACAGCGGTTGGGTTGGCTTGGCACAAGGAAAGGGAAGAATCCCTGTATATGGATTCACGGCGCTTCCGTAGGAGAGATTTTGACGGTAAAAGCGCTTGTAAAATCCATCGAAAAAGAGTTTAATAATCTGGATATAGTTGTATCTGCCAACACCAATACAGGATTATCCGTTGCTGAAAGATGTTTTGGCGGTAAGAAAATATTTTATTTCCCTCTCGACTTGAGTTGGGTAGTACACAGGGTATTAAACGCCATAGACCCTGCTTATGTAATATTGGTCGAGCTGGAGATATGGCCTAATTTCTTGATAGCCGTAACAAAGAAACATGTTCCTGTAATTCTGGTGAATGCCAGGATATCAGAAAAGTCTCTGAAGTGGTATCGTGTTTTAAGTAAGATTTCAAAGGGGTTCTTTGAAAGTTTGACAAATAAAGAGAATGTCTTTTGCTCAAGGACAGAGACCGATACAACACGTCTCAGGAATCTTGGTATACCGGAAGCGCAAATTTTTACGACTGGGAATATGAAGTTTGATAATATGGTAACTGCTGTTCCGGAAGATACGAAAGAATGGTTGTTGCGTCTCTTTGAAATCGGCAAGGACGATAAGGTTGTTGTCTGTGGCAGCACACACGACGGCGAAGAGGCTATTTTTCTAAGAATTTTCAAGCAAATACGTTCGAAGGTTGACAACCTAAGATTGCTTCTGGTGCCACGGCATATCGAAAGGGTTTCTGAAGTAATGAAGCAAATCGAGTCTGCAGGTCTCAGATGTGTAAGAAAGACTTCGCTCGATAAAGGGAACAAAATAGGCGCGGATAAATATGAAACGGTAATTTTGGGCGATACTATTGGGGAGTTGCTCACTATCTATAGTGTTGCAGACTGCGTGTTTGTTGGGAAAAGTCTTGTGCCACAAGGTGGGCAAAATATGATGGAACCGGCGGGACTGGCTAAACCGGTTATCGTGGGGCCTCATACCTTTAATTTTAATGAGGAGGTTCAGTTACTGAAAGAGGCTGATGCCGTAAAGATTGTCCAGGACGAATCGTCGCTATTGAACGAATTGATGTATTTATTGGAGCATCCATACGAAGCCCGGGAATTAGGGGAGAGGGCACAATCAGTCGTAATGAAACAAAGGGGTGCTACCGAACGTAATTTAAACGTATTAAGGAAAATTTTATTGAAGGAGAGGACAGTATCAGTATGAAGAAAGGAAGGCATTTATTTACCTCAGAGTCAGTATCTATGGGACACCCGGATAAGGTTGCTGACCAGATATCTGACGCCGTGCTGGATGCAATGCTTCAGCAGGACCCTATGAGCAGGGTGGCATGCGAGACATTGGTTACTACCGGAGTGGCCTTTGTAGCAGGCGAATTTACCACAAAGGCGAATGTAAACATTCCTGATATCGTAAGGAATACAATAAAAGAAATTGGCTATACTGACGCCTCGATGGGGTTTGATTATAACTCATGCGCGGTCATTACCAGTATTGGAAAACAATCCCCTGATATCTCACAAGGAGTAACCGAAGGCGAAGGTCTCCATAAGGAACAAGGCGCTGGCGATCAGGGTATGATGTTTGGTTATGCGTGCAACGACACGCCGGAATTGATGCCGCTTCCCATTATGCTGGCTCACCGGATTATTATAAAACATGCCGAGTTAAGACAGAACGGAACATTGAAATATTTACGTCCTGATGCAAAATCACAGGTAACGGTGGAATATGAAGACCATAAACCTGTCCGTGTGCATACGGTAGTTGTTTCTACCCAACATGCGCCTGATGTAAAGTACGAAACGATTAAAGCCGATATGATTGAAAAAGTTGCAAAGCAGGTGATTCCCGCAAATTTATTGGATAGCAAAACGATTTATCATATAAACCCAACGGGGCGTTTCGTAGTCGGTGGTCCTCAGGGAGACTGTGGTTTAACGGGGAGAAAGATTATTGTGGATACGTATGGCGGCTGGGGTCGTCACGGCGGAGGTGCTTTTTCGGGTAAAGATCCAACGAAAGTCGACCGAAGCGCCTGCTATGCAGCCAGACACATTGCAAAAAACGTGGTAGCTTCGGGGTTGGCAGACCGGTGCGAGGCACAGGTGGCTTATGCCATCGGTGTTGCAAAACCACTTGCTATCCATATCACAACGGAAGGCACTGGTAAGGTTTCTGATGAGAAACTCACCCAGATTTGTGAAAAGGTCTTTGATATGACACCTAGAGGGATTATTGATCGGTTAAAACTGAGAAGGCCGGTTTACAAGATTACCGCCCGGCACGGCCATTTTGGCCGTTCAGAAGACACCTTTACCTGGGAAAAGACGGATATGGTGGATGCGCTGCGAAAGGCCGCAGGCGTTTAAAACACGGTAATAATTCACCGCAGAGAGCGCAAAGACGCCAGGAGATTGAGAAGTTGGGAGGTTGGGAAATGGAGTTTCTTGACTTTCCGTCTTCCAGGTTTTTTGCCTGCTGATTTTTTCTCTGTGAACTTGGCGTTCTCTGCGGTGAAATAAACTTTTACAAAAATGCTGACAAAAGAAGCTGTTCTTACCAAAGATTATGAGAGGTTAATGCGCCTTATCGGGGCAGATATAATCTTTCTGTTTGGTTCCGTTCTTTCCGATAATTTTCGTGAAGACAGCGACATTGATGTAGGTATTTATTTTGAAAACAGACAATATGACAAAAACAATGTTTGCGACGCCATTATCGATTTTTTTAGAACCGAACGGGTAGACATTGCCTTTTTAAATGAAGCGTCTCCTTTACTGTTATTTCAGGTTATAAAAAAAGGTAAACCTGTGGCCTATAAGAATTACGCTTCACTGGTGGAATTTCAGCTTCGGTGTCTCAAGAAGTATTGGGAAACCAGAAAGTTCAGAAAGATGAAAGAATATCTGTTAAAGGATTATGTAGAAAGGATAGGATGAATTGGCTTCCTGATGATAAAGAGATTTTTATAGGTAAGCTTAATTATCTTATGGTAAATATCTAAAGACGTTAGCCAGTAAGTTTTTATAAGGGAGGCTAAAAAATGAAAGAATCGTTGAGATATTTACAGAATGCAAAAGAGATACTTGCAAAGACTCCGGTTGAAGACAACGAATATACAGATATCAAACCAGTACGGGAAGCATTTGGTACTGCATATTTGGCGGTGTTGGAGGCAATTAACGAAGCGCTGCTAAAAAAGGGACTACACAAAAAAGAACTGCCTAAATCGGTTGATGAGTACCGGAAGGTATTGAGAAGATACTTTGCCATCCATAACGGCAAGCTTATGAGATCTTTTGAGAGCCTTTACGATACATTACACATTGCTGGATATTATAGAGGACTTATTTATAACGCAACATTAGTGAAAGATGCTATCAAAGTCACAAAAGATTTCATAGATAAATTCAGAGAGTAAATAATCAAACAAAGAAAAGGAGAATTCATGAACTATGATATAAAAGATATAAACCTTGCACCAGGCGGCAAGAAACGCATTGAATGGGCAAGTAATGATATGCCCGTCCTGGCGCAGGTGATGGCGAGATTTGAAAAGGAAAAGCCATTAAAGGGCACAAGGATGTCCGCCTGCTTGCACGTAACGGCGGAAACGGCAAATCTGGTTAGAACGCTCAAGGCGGGTGGCGCCGATGTTGTCCTTTGCGCCTCAAATCCTCTGTCCACGCAGGATGATGTTGCTGCCTCTCTCGTTAAGGATTACGGTATCCCCGTCTTTGCTATCAAAGGCGAAGACAATAAAACGTATTACAAACATCTTTTATCGGCGCTTGACCATAAACCGACTATTACCATGGACGACGGCGCCGACCTGGTTTCCGCTATCCATAAAGAGAGAAAGGAACTCATTCCGCAAATATGCGGAAGCATGGAAGAAACGACCACGGGTGTGATACGGTTAAGGGCTATGGAGAAAGACGGCTCACTGAAGATTCCCGTCGTCGCTGTGAACGACGCTGACACGAAACACCTTTTCGATAATCGTTACGGAACCGGGCAATCCACGATCGATGGAATTATCCGGGCGACGGACACACTGCTGGCCGGTAAGATATTTGTTGTCGCCGGTTATGGATGGTGCGGGAAGGGACTGGCCATGCGGGCAAAAGGCATGGGTGCGAACGTGGTGGTTACTGAGATTGATTCGATTAAGTCTTTGGAAGCCGCTATGGACGGTTTCATGGTAATGCCTATGATCGAAGCAGCTAGGATCGGCGATCTATTTTGCACATTGACGGGAAATATCCACGTTATCAGAAAAGAGCACTTTGAAGCCATGAAAAGCGGGGCGATGGTTTGCAATTCCGGCCATTTTAACGTGGAGATTGACATTGAGGCTTTGGAATCCATAGCGACAAAAGTCAATAAATCAGTTCGTAATTTTGTTGATCAGTATGTACTCAAGAATGGCAAATCGGTTTATCTGCTGGGCGAAGGTCGACTTATCAACCTTGCAGCGGCAGAAGGTCACCCGGCTTGTGTGATGGATATGAGTTTTGCCACCCAGGCGCTATCCACGGAGTATGTGATGAAAAATAAGGGTAAATTTTCGCCGAAGGTTTATGATGTGCCGAAAGAGATAGATCAGTGGGTGGCAAGTTTGAAGTTGAAATCTATGGGCATCGGTATTGATAAGCTTACAGAAGAACAAGTGAAATATCTCGCATCGTGGGAGGAAGGCACTTAATTTAATGTTCAGGAATTTCAAATTTGCCCACGAAAAGACGCGAAAATAGCGAAATTTTTTCCGTGTCTTTTCGAGTGTTTCGTGGGTAAAAAGTCGCCAAAGGCAACCTAATTAAACAGGTCAGAATCAACGTATTTCAGATTTACGATTTTGGATTTAAAATCGTAAATCGTAAATCTCAAATCATAAATTTTACATGGCTATTATAAAACCGTTTCAAGGATTGCGGTACAATCAGGACGTCATTACGGACATGTCGTCCGTTGTGACGCCGCCGTATGATGTAATATCACCGGAGGGACAAGAGCGATATTATCAACTCCATCCAAACAATATTATTCGTTTGGATTTCGGAAAAGATTTCTCTGGAGATACCGAGAAAACCAACAAATATACCCGCGCAGCCGAATTTCTCAATGACTGGAGAAAGCAGGGGATACTCAAACAAGAAGATGCCCCGGCGATTTATATTTACGACCAGGAATTTTTATCCGGCAACAGGTGGTTTAGTCGCAGGGGTTTTATTGCTTTGGTAAAACTGGAGCCTTTTGACAAAGGATACATCTATCCTCACGAGCAAACGCTTCCCGGCCCTAAGGCAGACCGTCTGAAACTCACTCAGTCATGCCAGGCAAACCTGAGTTCCATTTTTGCCCTTTTCCCCGACGGGAATAATGAGGTTGACAGCTATCTATCAATGATGTCCGTTACAAAACCGGAGGTAGATTTTACCGATGATACCGGTGTAAAAAACAAGCTCTGGGTAATAAAAGAGAAACAGACCATAGATAGACTGGTTACTCTTATGAAGGAGAAGCCGCTTTTTATTGCCGATGGACATCATCGTTATGAGACTTCGCTGGCTTATAAAGAGCAGATGCGCAAAGAAAACGGCAGGCTTTCAGGCGATTTACCTTTAGATTATGTGATGATGGTGTGTGTGTCTATGAATAATCCCGGATTACAGATTCTGCCGGCGCATCGGCTTGTGCGCAACATAAAGGATTTTAGCTCCGGCCGGATTCTTAAGACTCTCAAAGAATCTTTTACGGTTGAACTGATCGGCAAGGGGTGTCGTGTGGAAGAGTTTATGCCGGCACTCAATAATAGAGCCGAAAATCATACCTTTGTGATGTACGTTGGTCAGGAAGACGCCTATTATAAATTGCTGTTAAGCAATGAAAAATTACTGGATGCAGTATTTGCCAACGATCACCCCGAATGGAGGCATCTGGATGCCGGTATCCTTCACAGCGCTATCATACATAAGATATTGGGTATCCATTCCACGGATGTAGCCATAAAGGAATATGTGAAATATGTAAAGGAAGAAACAGAGGCCGTATCGCTGGTGAAGTCCGGTCAGTACCAGTTGGCCTTCTTTCTGAGACCCACCCGCATTGAGCAGGTCAGGGAAATTGCCACGGCTCGCAAGGTAATGCCGCCAAAGTCGACATATTTCTATCCGAAATTAATTACCGGCATAGTTATCAACAGCTTAAATTAGCAATTGACAGTGCCTATATTTTTCGTTACAATTCAATAAAATTTGTTCGTCTTATCTAGAGTGGCAGAGGGACTGGCCCTATGAAGCCACAGCAACCGGTCTTGT
>VGXX01000061.1 GCA_016873155.1 Planctomycetota bacterium
AGAAGCGAATAAAGCGGCTCGCCTTGTCTGCGGCGTCAATGTCAATTGTACCGGCTTTGACCGTGGGTTGGTTAGCGACGATTCCTGCCACAATTCCTTCGATGCGTGCAAGGCCGATGACGATATTTTTCGCCCAATCTTTTTGTATTTCCAGAAATTCACCGCTGTCGATCAATCGCTTGATGATTTCCAGCACATTCAGTGGTTCCTTATTGTCGGTTGGAATAAGTTTGTTCATTTCTGCATCCTGGCTGAGTGAAATACTGGAAGTAGGCCGGTGCGGCGGGTCTAGTAAGTTGTTGGGTGGCAAATAGGAAAGCAATTGCCGGACAAGTTCTATGGCATGTTTATCGTCTTCTGCGACAAAATGGATGTTTCCACTGATTGCGGCATGTGTTGCTGCGCTCCCGATTTCGTCCATGGTTGCTGCGTGTCCTGTAGCGGCTTTTATGACATCAGGTCCGCAGATAAACATATTGGCATTATTTTTAGTCATGATGATAAAATCCATTAATGCCGGTGAGTATGCCGCTCCTCCCGCGCAGGGACCGGCAATGACGGCTATCTGCGGAACCACCCCCGAGAGCATTACATTCCTGAAGAATACCTGTCCGTATCCCGATAATGAATCCACGCCTTCTTGTATTCTTGCGCCACCGGAGTCATTAAAACCAATCAGAGGCATTCCTGTTTTTAATGCATAACTCATGAGGTCGCACACTTTTTGGGCGTGAATGCGTCCCAGTGTCCCGCCTCCCACCAGAAAGTCCTGGCTGAAAGCGGCGACAGGTTTGCCGTCAATGTAACCTATGCCCGTTATCACCCCGTCGCCGGGCAGGACTTTCTTTTCCATGCCAAAATCGTGGCAGTCATGCTGAGCTAATAGTCCCATTTCCTGGAACGTGTTCTCGTCATAAAGGTTCAAGAGTCGCTCACGCGCCGTCATCAGGCCCTTGTCGTGCCGTTTCTTGGTTTTATCATCAGTACCGGCCAGGATTTCCTTGCGTCTTCTCTCTAGTTCATCAATGAGTTTCTGTGGAATAGTCATAAAAAAGTCCGTTATAGTATTATCTTGTAAAAACTTTTTTTCCCTATTCCCCGTTCCCCGTTTCCACGAGGACAAGTTTGATGAGGACAGGTTTTAGAAGATTTTCAAAAATGGTGACGGGTGTCGAATGACGAGTGACGGGGAAAAAAGTCACCCGTCACCTGCCACACGTCACTTGCCTTATCTGCATTATTTTGGTTGCGGCTGAGCCGCATTATCGTTATTTGGGTATACTTTCTGTCTCATTCCTCGTTTTCATAGAACAAAATTCTGTGAGAACACCATGGGTTGATTTCGGATGGAGAAAGGCTGTCAGCTTCCCTCCAGCCCCTTCAAGAGGAGTTTCCTGGAGTAAGCGGCAGCCGGCTTTGCTTGCCTTCTGTAATTGTTCCGTGATGTCGTCAGTCGCAAAGGCCACATGATGCAATCCCTCGCCGTGTTTTTCAAGGAACTTGGCGATAGGACTATCCGCCGAAGTTGGTTCCAGAAGTTCAAGGTGAACATCTCCTGCGGTAAAAAACGCCGTTCTCACTTTTTGAGAAGGCACCTCCTCCCTGCCGTTGCATGACAAACCGAGGGCTTGTTCGTAATAACTGATTGCTTCGTCAAGAGAACGAACTGCAATTCCAAGATGATCAATGTTTTTAATCATGCCGAACTCCAGAGATGATAATTTTCTAAATTGAATGCATAGGAATTTCAATCTGGTAGGGGCTGAAGATTTTCAGCCCCTACGATGAAACGTTTTATCCAGAAAAAAGTCGTTGGGTTTTTGTCTTTTAAAACCCAACCTAATTTAATTTCTTGCCACTATTAACGTCCTTTTTTTTCGTCATATACCCCAAACACCTTGCGCAGGACATCACACATTTCTCCCAGAGAAGCATATTCACGTACGGCTTCCAGGATGAAGGGCATGACATTGTCTTTTTCCCGTGATGCTTCCTCAAGACGCGCCAGCGTTTTCTTTACTTTTTGGTTGTCCCGTTTGGCGCGTATTTCAGCCAGTTTCCTTATCTGGTTTTCTTCTGTGGTTTTATTTACTCGAAAAACTGACGGTAAAGCGGTCTCCTGTTCCTGAAACCGGTTGACTCCAACAATAACCCGCTCGCCGGTATCAATCTGTTGTTGGTATTCAAATGCGGCCTCTTCTATCTGACGCTGAACCAGTCCCGACTCTATGGCTGCAATCATTCCTCCCGCATGATCAATTTTTTCAATTAGCTCAAAGGCTTCACGTTCGATACGGTCGGTCAAGCTCTCGATATAATACGACCCACCCAGGGGGTCTACCGTATTGCATACGCCGGATTCGTAAGCGATAATTTGCTGCGTGCGGAGCGCTACGCGGGCGGCATCTTCCGTTGGAAGCGTAAGGGCTTCATCGCGCGAATTCGTATGCAGGGATTGTGTGCCTCCGAGCACGGCAGCGAGCGCCTGCAGTGTTACCCTGACAATATTATTGTCCACCTGCTGCGCTGTCAGCGAGGAACCTGATGTCTGGGTGTGGAATCTCAGCATCTGGCTGGCAGGTTTTTTGGCATGGAAACGTTCCTTCATCAATTTGGCCCAGAGCCTTCGGGCTGCCCTGAACTTTGCAACCTCCTCCAGAATATCTGATGATGCATTGAAGAAAAAAGTAAGGCGCGGGGCGAAGGCATCAACATCTAGCCCGGCGTGGATTGCTGCCTGAACATACGCGCATCCATTGGCCAGGGTAAAGGCAATTTCCTGAACTGCCGTTGATCCCGCCTCCCGTATGTGATAGCCGGAAATCGAAATGGTATTGAATTGAGGGACTTCTTTGCTGCACCACTCAAAGATATCCGTTGTTAACCGCAGACTCGGACGCGGCGGGAAAATATATGTCCCCCGCGCAATGTATTCTTTAAGAATGTCATTCTGTATCGTCCCTGTTAGCCGGTCACGGCTGACACCCTGTTTTTCTCCCACCGCTACGTACATGGCAAGCAATACGGAAGCCGGGGCGTTGATCGTCATAGACGTAGAAACCTTATCAAGAGGGATGCCGGTGAACAGGGATTCCATATCAAGCAGCGTGTCAACGGCCACGCCTACATTACCCACCTCTCCGCGGCTCATCGGATGATCGGAATCATATCCAATCTGTGTAGGCAGATCGAAGGCGACAGAAAGGCCGGTCGTTCCCTGCTCAAGCAGGTAACGGTATCTTTTGTTCGATTCTTCAGCCGTCCAATAACCTGCATACTGACGCATCGTCCAGAAGCGCCCGCGATACATGGTGGGTTGAACTCCGCGTGTGAATGGGTATTGTCCGGGGAACCCTATTTCTGAAAGGTACTTTTCATCCGGCGTTTCAGGTATAGCAAGACGTTCCACGGGAATGCCCGAAGCAGTCTTGAATTCTTTCACACGTTCGGGTGTGCGTTCCAGTGTTTTTTTGAGGACCTTTTCTTCCCATGCAACGAATGCAGGATGTTTGCTCATACAATTACCTCGAGATTTCTTCAATCAGTTTTCGGGCAATCATGCGAGGGTCTCCCTTGATTTGTCTGGATTGGGACTTGAGCTGATTTTTCAGCTTTATCCGCATCATTTCGACTGCCCAGTCCAAAACTTCCGACTCTCTCGCCTTTTGACGGTTTTGGGCGAACTGACCGTTTTGTCGTTTTTTTTGATCCATATCACGGATGACTGCTGCCAGTTCCTCAATGCCAGCAGTTTCTGGGGCAATTGTCCGGCAAACGGGACAGTTTCTTCCCTGTATTACAGACTCTATCTCCATTACCAGTGCGTCTGCTCCAGGGCAATCGGCCTTGTTAACGACCAGAATATCGGCCATCTCAATCAAACCTGCCTTCATGGCCTGAATATCGTCTCCCAATCCGGGAGCGAAAACCAAAACGGTAATATCCGCAAGACTAACCACATCAACTTCCGCCTGTCCAATACCCACCGTTTCGACAATGACAGGATTGCACCCGGAACCGGCCATGATTCTGGCAGCCGCACCTGCCGCTGCACACAAACCCCCCAGTCTCCCCCGTGTTGCCATAGAACGTATGAGCACGTCCCGGTCAATGGTATGCCTCATCATCCGGATACGATCTCCCAGGAATGCCCCGCCGGATATCGGCGAAGAAGGATCGATGGCCACAATGCCAATGCGAAGCCCCTGCCTGCGATAGTATGCAATTAATTGGTCAACCAGAGTGGATTTTCCGACTCCCGGAGAGCCGGTTATCCCCATGATGGTTGCCTTCTGAACAGTTTCTTCATCGAGTATTTGTAAAATTTCCCCGGCTCTTTGGTCACCCTCTTCCACGATTGAGATGGCGCGCCCTATCGCACGCGGGTCTTTCCGGCGAATTCCCCGTAAAATATCGTCAATTTCATTCATGAAGTTGTATGTTTGTTTTGCCGGTGTTCGCCGGTAATTTTTCTAAATGCATCCAGAATCGTTTGGATCGGAGTACCGGAGGTGAATACCTCACGAATACCGGCTTTTTTTAAATGCGGGACGTCCTCCCGCGGGATAACGCCTCCGATTATAACCGGGATGTCTCCGCCCTTTGCCTGACGAAGGGCGTCCAGTAATGCCGGAATAAGTTCATTGTGAGCGCCCGAAAGAAGCGACAGACCAATGGCATCAACGTCTTCCTGGATTGCCGCCGATGCGATTTCCTCAGGTGTCCGGCGTATTCCCGTATAAATTACCTCGAAGCCATCGTTGCAGAGACTGCGCGCAATAATCTTTGCACCGCGGTCATGGCCATCCAGGCCCAGTTTGCCAATGAGAATCCTGCCTCGTTGCTGCCGTATTTCCATACGACCAACCTTATCCGCCATAATCGGGTGTCAGGGAGAGAAATCGTACTCTTTTTTGTACAAATTCAATACAACAAAAAATTGAGGGCATATTGTACTATTTTCCCTGTGGATTGTATAGTATCTTATAACAATTATTTTTACATTTTCAGCAAAAATGTTTTTTAACAAATAAGACTTGCATTCTTCTTCATTTTTGTATTATCATCCCTTTTAAAGAAAAAACAATTTCCTATCATCTCTCCATTTAAAAGCAGAAAAAGCCTGATGCGAAAGTAGTTACCATGCGTGACAAGAAGACACGACAACTTCTTGAATATGTCGGATAGTCTGTGCTTGCCGTTTTATACAGACTGTATAATCATTGTTATACAACATAAAATTACTTTCACTTAACAAAACTAATGAATTTGCCTAATGCAGATCAGGCACAAGTGGATCGTAAGAAGATTACGGAATATTTGTTGTGTACATCACATCCGGATGGGAGTAATAAAGCGCACTTTTTTTCTCAATTTGGTTTTACGCTAGAAAATTGGAAAATATTAGCAGAATCTTTGCGCAAACATGGGGCAACCTATAATGTAACAAAAGTTGTTGTATCTGAATTTGGCACACGTTATAGTGTAGATGGATTGCTAGAAACACCAGATAGACGCAATCCATATGTAAGGACTGTTTGGATAATAGAAAAACAGTCTACAACACCAAGATTGATTACTGCACACCCGAAATAGGAGGAAACCATGATAAAAGAGCATGATCGAATTGTTTTGTTAAAAGATTTACCGGAGGATGGTTTACAGCCTGGTGATGTCGGTACGGTTGTTCATATTCATCGTCAAGGTGAAGCATTTGAAGTCGAATTTATGACACTTGACGGTGGAACAGTTGCTGTTGTAACTTTGCTTTCATCTCAAATACGAGCAGTTAGTAAAAGGGACATCACCCATGTTAGAGAACTTGCTGTCTCTTGATTAAAAAGGATCTTGCTGAGGTAGACAATATGGTTAGGCTAAAGGAATTTCCACCTTTTAAATTTATAAACAAATCTTCTGGTTATAACAAGGCGTTCAACCTGTTTAAGATTTGACACCCAGATGATAGATGGGTGACCCTTTTACTTTTGCTGGGGATATACCATAAATTCTTGTCCCCATGAAAATGGGGATTTGTGTCTTGGTGGCTTTGTGTGAGGCAACAGAAGTGATTTCTTTTCCGACTCGTTCGGGTTACGATATCGAATATACGATTTTTCCCAATTCCTCCCTGGAACGATTCAGTTCTTTCCCCGGAAGAAACCAAAAAAGCTTGCATTCTTCTTCATTTTTGTATTATCATCCCTTTTAAAGAAAAAACAATTTCCTATCTTCTCTCCATTTAAAAGAAGCTTAACGCGAAAGTAGTTACCATGCGTGACAAGAAGACGCGGCAACTTCTTAAATATATCGAGACAGTCTGTGTTTGCCGTTTTATACAGACTGTATAATCATTGTTGGGTCGCGCGACGCGAACTGAATGACGGTGATTCAAATGACAACCATCAGTGAAGTGGTAAAAAAATGCAAAGCGGCTCTTGAAAGCCACTATGGCTCTCAGTTCAAGGGTCTGATTTTGTACGGGTCTGTAGCGCGCAACCAAGCTGACTCAATGAGTGATATTGATTTGCTTGTCCTGTTAAGGAACCCTTCGACTATTTTGCGGAACTCCGTCAGGTTATAGAGGTGTTGTATCCCATCCAATTAGAGTCAGAGCAGCTAATTTCTGCCAAGCCGGTTCCCTTGAATGAATTTGAGCACGGCGGTATTCAACTCTATCGAAACGCCAAACGGGAAGGGATACTTGCATGACGCCAGCATACGAGCAGGAAATCACCGCCAATCTTGAACGAGCGGAGCAATCTATCCAGGCTGCGGAGAGTTTCTTGAAAGCTATCAAGTCCTTGCTCAACAGATGAACAAATCCAAGCGGATGATAACATCTGTTAAATCTTAAATGATTGGTAAGAAATAACTATAATAACGCAATAGAAAATATCAATATTTATTTTTTAAGATGGGTGACCCTTTCGATTTCCTCAAAATACCGGCGTAATAGACTGGCAGCCCAGCATGCCGGGGGCGGTTATAATGACCAGTCTAATTATTGTTAGGCGGACCTATGAGTACTCGACCCTCCACCTTTTTCCTTCTCGGTGCGGGATTCGGCGTTGATGCTGGGGCGCTGGTCGGCCCGATAGAGGCCGAGTCGATCTACATCGGGAAGTACCGGTTTACTTGCGCCTACCCGCTCGTGCGGGACCTTCCCCGCATCTGCTTCCCCGATGCAACTCCGGCGGTACCGGTTGCCGAGGTCGAGAAGCGTCTCGGTGAGGCTGTTCAAGCCGGGGACAACGGTCCAATTGACCGGCTGTGTCACGAGTTGGCAAAGGCAGACTACTATCTTGCTCCAGCTCTTGTTGGCTGGCCAAAGCGTCCAAACCCATACGCTAGATTCTTCTCAGATTTTCCATCGAGCTCCTTCGCAACTTACAATTACGACGCCTTCGTTGAGTTTGCGCTTTTCAGGGCTGGTAGATGGTTCCCACACGACGGGTATGGCGTCAAGGTGGCTGTTGATCTCGGGTTCACGGCACAGCCCTACGAGATGCGGGACTCGGGTTCCTTGGTTCTTCACCTACACGGCACCTATCTGGTGTACTCGTACGACCACACTTTCGGTGCACCTGACAGGAACGGTGTACAGTGGATGGAGATCTTCGATACTTCGCGATTCGCGTTTGACCCTCACTCGCTGGGCAATAGGTTTTACCCGTTCCAAAGGGTCATGGCCGGACTGGCGTATCGTCATGAGCTGCCGGACCGCATCGTGGCACCGATCCCAGACAAAGCCGCCGGCCTGAAAGCTGAGTTCGTGCGCGGCGTAGCCCGCAAAGCTAAGGACCTGATCGCGGATCACGGCCAGGTGGTGGCGATTGGGTACGCGTTCGCAGGCCACGATGAAGCGTCGTACTCAGAGATCCTTGAGACGCTGAATGCGACGAGTCGTCCCCGCGCAGTAATAGTGTCGCCGGAGGCTAGTGCAATTGTCGCGCGCCTTCAATCTCGATATAGTAAGGTTGATTGGGTGGCCGTGGATCTTGGGTTCGCGGCGTGGGTTGAAGCGGACTATTTCGGGCTACCATCGTCCGTCTAACAGGCAAATGGAGCCGACGGCGGCTGCGTCGCCGCGGTTCATTTGCACGTTATACTGGAAATATATACTAATCTCAAGACATTCTAATTCATACTTGTGTTATTGATAAAATAGCACAGTTTCCTGTAATAGACATCCCTGCATAGAGAATCTTCCTCTCCTAATTTATAAATTACCCAAAATTGTTTGAATCGATGTGCCTGTGGATTGTATAGGAAATTGTACGAGAAGATACTGACTCACTTTGGAGATAATATTACCCAGAGATAGGCAACGGCCAGGGTCAGGTAAGCCAGAAAAGAAACGGCAAGGAGATACAGAGATATCTTTCGTGGGCGCGCCCAGAGCGGGAGAGTTGGCGCGAGCATCCGGTGGTTCAGGAGATAGAGGGCCACGGGGAAAATTACCGTGCCGATAAAACCGATAACCGCACTGGTCAGAATGAGCGGGCCAG
Organism: Planctomycetota bacterium; assembly: GCA_016873155.1. GTDB lineage: Bacteria > Planctomycetota > Brocadiia > Brocadiales > Brocadiaceae > Wunengus. Next base: position 8,508 of record VGXX01000061.1, read on the forward strand.
GCGCATCGAGTAGCATGGTACAAGATGTAATCACGGTTAATACTCCCAAAAAGAAGTAATACCAGTGGCGCTGTTCGAAACGGCGGCTTTTGGGGAAAAGGATATGTACGATGTCCGCCTGCATCCGGCTGACGGCGTCCGCAGTGGCCAGCCAGGTATCGGTCAGGAAGGCAGCCGCTACGATAAGAAACAAAATACGCCCTGCGTAGCCCCAGCTTACCTCGAAAAATCTGCTCTGCACTACGGCAAGTTCATATTCGTTGGGCAGGAGACCCTTGGGGAATAGCAGTGCGTAGGCCAGCAGACAGGTCATGAGGGTAGTAAACAGGTTTCCACAGATGCCGGTCAGGGAGTCAACGGCGAGATAACGTCTCCAGGAATTCCATCGTTTTGAGCTTTCCGGAGATGCGTCCGGCAGATTCCCGTCGCTGGTGATTGTTTCGGGTTTACCCTTGATGGGGCCGGTGATGCGGCCCATATGATCCGCCATGGCGTTGCCCTTATCACGCATCCAGTATGAATAAAAGAGAATCCAGAAACCGCCAAGTCCTGCAAACGTAATGGCGGTAAGAAGCTTGGTAGCATCGTGATTATCCCATGGATGCGGCATTGGACTCTGTGATCCAAAAAGTCCTTTCAGGAACGATGGCACAGTGTGTAATACCTCCGGTTGAAGACAAGCCCAGAGCAGTCCGGCAACGGTGATTACCGCCACTGCCTTCATAAACCGTTCAATGAGTGTATAAACCACTTTGCTCAAAAGGATAGCGGTGAGGAATACCGCAATAGATGCGTAACCCCAGAATAGCGTTTGACCGCGCTGACTCCAACCTGAAGGGAAGTTTGTCAATGCCGCCATCGCCGTCCCGCCTGCAGAGGCGAATGCGCCGAACCACAGGAATGAGAGCGTCATCAACACCCAGAGAAATATGCCGAACCAGCGGTTCAGGCGGATAAAACCATGGAAAATACTCTCGCCGGTAAGGAGGGTGTAGCGGCCGATCTCAACAGTGACGGGATATTGCAGCAGGCACGCAGGGATCAACAGGAACAGAAAGGTCAGGCCATATTTTGCAACGATATACGGCCACCAGATCAGTTCGCCGCTTCCCTGCGCAAGCGCCATCCAGACGACCCCGGGTCCAAGGGCAGCCCACCATCCGGGGAAGTGCGGCACGGGTTTGCGTCCGAGAGACGAAAACGTATTTTTCCCCGGTATATTTTCTTCTTGTGTCATAGTAATCCAATATCAATTTTGTCAAAAAAACAAACGACTGAGTTTGTTATTCGGTAAATTCATGCTTCCAGACACGGAAGATGATTTACATTGCAATATCGTACCGTCAGTTTTCCAAAACGCTGTTGATAGGGCGTCTTAACAGCGGGGCTTACCACATAGTTTTTACCTTCAAGATAATTTTCGCGGAATATAGTAAGCGATTCAGGTTCAAAACGGTCAGGATTGATTTTGCACTCTACAGCGTCCACCTGCCGTCCATTCCCCTTAATTACAAAGTCTACCTCACGCCCGGTTTTATCTTTCCAATAGTAAATAGTACGATTTTCCGTACCGGTACGAAGTGTATCAAGCACGAGGTGTTCCCACAGGAGTCCCCGGTCTTCCTCCCGGATGCTATCCCAACCTTTGGCAAAGGTGACAAAACCAGTATCAAAGGCATAGCATTTTGGCCTTTGCGTAATCTCGCGTCGCCCGCCTCCGTGAAAGGGCGGGAGCATAAACACTGCATGAGCAGCACACATTGCCTCCACATGCGCTTTTACCGTAGGCCTGCTCAGTTCACTCAACTGCGCCAGATTCGTATAGTCGATAAAACCGCCACTCTGTCGCATGAGCAGATGCAGCAATTTCATAAAACCCGTTCGGTTGCGAATACCAAAAAGCTCCTGAATATCGCGGGCATAAAAACTATCCATCCATTCCGAAAAAAAAGCAGCTTCCTTTTTTTGGGATAGTAAAGACTCAGGCAGTCCTCCATGAAGCAAACGATGGTCAATGTCTGTTATACCAAATCCGCCAGGGCACTCCATCCACAGTACTGGTGGAAGGTATATCATGTGTTTGCGCCCGGTCAGACTGTCTCGGAACTTTCGGGTAGCAACAAGCGTGGAAGATCCCGTGGCAAGCACTTTGAGGTGTGGATAAACGTCAGCAGCAATCTTCAGCAAACGGCTTGGGTCATCAAGGCGATGTACCTCGTCAAAGACGACCGTTGTCCCTTTTTTCAATCCATCATAAAAAGACTCTGGGTCTGTCAGCATGCGACAAACCGAAGGCAGGTCACAATTCAGATAAACCGTATCAAGGAGCATCCTGGCAAGGGTAGTCTTTCCCACCCTGCGTACCCCCGATAACCAGACAATCGAACGTTTCTTCCATGCCTGTTCGATCCGTTGAATCCAGAATGGACGTGTATACATAATAACTGTATTTTACATTTAGACGGCTAAATGTAAAGTACATTTACACAAAAATTTAACACATATGCTGCGTGAAAAAAGATATAAAAGCCTGTTAACCGGCAATTTCAGCCGATTCTTTACTTCTTGACGGCTTGAGTACAAGGACTCTAACGGCCTCCCAGATTAACCACAGGCTGAGGGCAAACAGAATTATGCCGAAGATTACGGATATTATCATGTCAGGCTTAATAGCCGGTCCGCCAAGCATGTTCGACAAGGAATGTAATACATGAAGGATAAGCGACCAGAGCGTCACAGTCATCATGAATATCATGGGTAGTATCACGTAGAATGACTTCTTTCCTGTTTTTATCAACCATACGGAAATTGCAAGGAGAGCCAGGCTTGCCAGGAGTTGATTGCTTATGCCGAAGATCGGCCATGCCAGCATGTATCCCTTTTCTTTCGTAAACAGAAGGAATACTAACGGCACGGCAAGGGTAATTACTGTTGCTATAATCCCGCCGATTTTTGTTTGTAGTCCCAGAAGCTCCTGCAGTATGTATCGCGCCAAGCGGGTGCTTACATCAAGGGTATCATATACAAACGTGGAAAAAGCAAGCAATGCAAAAGGAAAGGCAATGCTGAAATTTATCCCCATCAGGTCTAAATATTTGGCAATACCGTTTGCGTATATGAGGTTCGGGTCTTCATTGAGGATATCCGAGCCTTTTGGCAGCATCATGACCGTCGCCAGAGCCAGCACTGCCAGAAGACCTTCAAGGAGCATGGCGCCGTAGCCTACAGGTTTTGCATCGGACTCCCTCCGTAATTGTTTTGAAGTCGTGCCGGAGTTTACAATTGCATGAAACCCCGAACATGCGCCGCAGGCAATCGTGATAAACAAAATCGGGAATAACGGTTTGCCATTGACGATACTTTTTATCCCTTCAGTATTGATGGGTGGATATTGCACATCAAATCCGCCAAATATTGCGCCAATCAGCCCAATAAAGATCGTCAAATACAGCAGCCAGCCACCGAGATAACCGCGCGGCTGGAGCAATAACCACATCGGCATTATCGACGCGGCAAAACAGTAAACGAGCAACAGAACATCCCACTGTTTTACCGTAATACGCGCCAAAAAATTCAAAAGAGACGCCGGCATGTGTGGACCGAGCCATACAACAAATAATATCAGGGGGACAAAGATGGCGGTTGCCGTTGTCAGGTTCGTATTGAACCGGTAAAGCAATACTCCCATGATAATTGACAGTATAATATAAAGCACGGATGAAGCGGCGACTCCTGGGCCAAATGCCACTTCTGCCGACATGGTCTTGAATGTCTGAGCGGTTATGTCGGTAAAGGCGATGATGACGTAGACAAGGGCAAGCCACACAAAGGAGAGAAAAAGTATATACGAAGTCCGTGACATATACTCTTTGACAATCTGGCCTATTGAGGCTGCTTTGTGTCGTATTGAAACGACGAGGCTTGAAAAATCATGCACACCGCCGATAAAGATTGAGCCGATGACTATCCAGATGAGCGCCGGCAGCCACCCGAACCAGAGCGCAGCGAGAATGGGCCCTACGATCGGGCCTGCCGCGGAAATTGCGGATAAATGTTGTCCCAATAACATACCAGGTTTTGCAGGAACGTAGTCAACCCCGTCGTTTATCGTGTTTGCGGGAGTCGGATTCGAATCATTCAACTGCAAACGGTTTGCAAGGAATCTGCCATAAAAAATATACCCTAGAAGTAATAGCAATATCGAGACGACGACAACGGTCATAATCATACGCAGACCACCCTTTCAGATCCTGGTTAGATTCCAATTTCAAGTCTCATGTTTATGAAAACCCTGCGATATTATTAACATTAAACAATAGTAAAATCAAATGACAACTTATTCTTTTTCAGGTAAAATTTTATAATGACACGTTCACAAAAACAGAGAAGTAAAAGTTTGAAGCCTAAACTGGCAGGACAAGAAAGAAACCTAACTTCTGAGGAAGTGCGGAAATTCCAAAACGTGATCTACCGTTACTACAGGAAACATCGTCGTAATCTTCCCTGGCGGCTGACTCTTAATTCCTATCACATTCTTGTTTCGGAGATTATGCTTCAGCAGACACAGGTACAGCGGGTTATGGGAAAGTACGAACAATTTACCAGGAAATTTCCGGGTTTCCCTTCACTTGCCAGTGCCCCGCTGCGTCTTATACTCAAGGAATGGCTGGGGCTGGGCTACAATCGTCGGGCGCTGGCCTTGAAACGGATTGCACAAAAAGTTATGAAAGAATTTTGTGGAAATCTCCCTGCTTCAGTAGAGACGTTAATAACTTTTCCCGGAATCGGCAGGGCGACCGCATCTTCAATCGCTGCCTTTGCATTTCATGAGCCTACGGTTTTTATCGAGACGAATATACGAAGGGTATTTATCCACAGCTTTTTTCATGATACGAGTAATATCAAGGATACCGAGATTCTTCCCCTTGTAGAAAAAACCCTTGATACTTCCAATCCCCGGGAGTGGTATTATGCCCTCATGGATTACGGGGTAATGCTTAAAAAGGAGTATGAAAATCCAAACCGGAGGAGCGCCCATTATCAAAAGCAGTCTCCATTCCATGGCTCTGATAGGCAGGTTCGCGGTATGCTGATCAAGATACTAACCCGTCAATCATGTGTTTCCGAACGTGAAATTATGGAAAAACTCCAGATAAGTTCGGATAAATTAAAAAACAATCTTGCACAGTTATTGAAAGAGGGCTTTATTAAGAGGAGGCGGGAAAAATACACCATAGCCTGAATTTGTAAAATAGGAATGGCTTAGCTGTTATTTGTTATTCAATTTGCAAGATCGAACCCGCCGGGGCATCAGGAAGTTTCTTTCAAAGAATTCTTACGGTCAGCGTCTGGTAAAATAAAGTCGTTGATAAAGATAGCCTGATTCATAACAAAAACTCCCTCACTGTTTCCCCAAAGCGGCAATATCTTTCAGAAAACGCTCTTTAGAATACGTTCCTTTCTTTACCACCAATGAAACACAATGGTTCAGCTTTTCCTTGTCTTTCTGGGTCAAATCCATGGCGGTAATCACAATTATAGGAATGGTGTTTGTCTCCGGAGAAGTTTTTAACTTGTCGACCACATCAAACCCATTAACCTCTGGCATCATCAAGTCCAGGAGAATCAGGTCGGGTTTATGTTGAAATACCTTGTCAATTCCTTCTTTTCCGCCGTAGGCCTTGAGAACCTCATATCCTTCGGCGATGAGGAGTTTGCCAAACAGTTCTACTGATTTTGGTTCGTCATCAATAATGAGTATCTTCGTTTGTAAGTTATTGACGATGGGGGGTAATCCGTAGGAAGCCAGTTTTGATAACAATTCACTTCGGCTTGCGGGTTTACAGAGATAATCAGTTGCTCCCAGTCCAAAGCCGATATCCTTATTATCAATAATAGAAATCACAAGGACGGGAATGTCTTTCGTGTCTTTATCCTCTTTAAGCTCTTTCAACACCTCCCATCCGTCTTTTTTGGGAAGCATGACGTCTAGAGTAATAGCAAACGGCCTGAATGCCCTTGCTTTTTGGAGCGCTTCTTCACCATCAAAGGCTGTGAGTGTTTGATACCCCGACTTTTTTAAGAAGATGCATAATAACTCGCTTGTTTTTGGGTCGTCTTCCACCACCAGCACAGTCTCGCTACCTCCCGGTCTTTTTAACAAGCAGGCAACCGCCCTCTCCTTTCCTAATTGTGTAAATGGATTTACCGGCAATGTAAAGCGGAATGTACTGCCCATTCCCACCCGACTCTCAAATCCAATCTTGCCGCCGTGCATCTCGACCAATTTTTTCGTAAGGGCAAGGCCGAGCCCTGTTCCTTGGTAATTGCGGGAGTAGGAGCTGTCAACCTGTGAAAATTCCACGAAGATCTTTGGATAATCCTCAGGGGCTATCCCAATGCCCGTGTCAGTAACTTCGACTTCAACGAAGTCCTTTTCTTCCTTAATTGCTGACGTATGGATGGTAATCTTTCCTTTTTCCCGGGTAAACTTAATGGCATTGGAAAGAAGGTTATACAAAATCTGCTTGAACTTAACAGGGTCTGCAAAGAGACGGGTGGCAGGATTGTGGATAGTCGTTTCAACGGCGAGCGACTTTTTATTCGCAAGACCTTTTAGTGTTATCAGAACGGATTCTATCGTTCCACCGATCTCAAACTCTTCGTATTTTAATTCCAACTTGCCGGATTCTATTTTTGAGAGATCCAGGATATCATTGATCATCTGTAGTAGATGTTGGCCGCTGCCATGGATGTCCATGGTAAACTCCATCTGTTCCTCATTCAAATCACCGCACAGTTTGTCGCGAAGTACTTCCGAAAAACCGATAATTGCGTTCAACGGAGTGCGCAGTTCATGAGACATATTGGCCAGAAACTCGCTCTTGGCTTTGTTGGCAATCTCAATTTTCTTGTTTTGTATTTCGGTAAGCCGTATCTTTTCCTCAAGCGCCGCATTATAACTGTGGATATAGGTATCCATGGCCAGTTGCATATCCAGGTTCATGACCTTGTCCAGAACGAGGATATAGTCCGTTATCTTATCAGGCTGGTCTTTATAGGCATTGATAATAAGCGGATAAATGAGTCGATGATAAAGACAATATGCCCCAATGTACCAGTTGGGGAGCAGATTTATGCGATCGTGCGTCTTTCCGACATTGAGTCGATGCTTAAAGTATTCTTCGTCATAGTTTCCCTCCGTGAGCATAAGGAGATATTCTTTTTGTGTGCGCTTGACCTTCTTAATAGTTTCTTCATCGGATAAAAAAGCCTGCGTTTCTTTAAACCGGAGGAGATGGTTGTAGAACTTGCCTACGATTTCGTCGGCGTGCTGCTGGATAAGCCCGTTCAATTCTTTCAGCAGGCGTACGTCTCGTTCAGTAAAATCCAGGTAATCCTTACGGGACTGACGCTCCTGTTCGCTGAGGCTCAAATCATCAATAGGCATGACGTGTTCTTCCATGTCGAATACCCTCATGTGTACTTAGATCAGTGGCTATTTATTTCGTCGAAACCCGCCCTGGCAAATGACCTTGCTGCGGGAAATACCTTTTCAATTAATTTTTTTGAAGAGTTTTTTATCCACAGTATCCGTTGGTCTGAGATGTTTAGCTCTCACTGATCGTTACTTTTGTCATCGTATC
>VGXX01000062.1 GCA_016873155.1 Planctomycetota bacterium
TGGCGATAACGGAATAAACGACCCTGCGCCGCAACTCTTCCAGATGTGAGCCTAACGACATCCTTATATTTTCGATTTCATCAATTACTTCTTCTGTCTCTAGCTTTCCCACACTCAAACCCCAGTAAGTGTATTGATACGCGACATCGACCTTTACTCTTGAAATCGCAATAACAAATTAGTGAATTTATATTACAAACATACCTTGAAAATTACAAGGAACAATTCGAGGGGTTATCGGAGGGATTTCACTCAATGAAAAAAGACATGAAATACGTATGATTTGGATAGGAGTGTTAATACATTTTAGTTGTTTTTCATTTTTTTCTGGACAGAGCATAGAGTGTGACTCTGTTTCCGCCTTTCTCCTTGGACTGAAACAGAGCCTTATCCGCAAAGCCAATAAAATCCTTTTTTGTGAAAGTATCTACGACAGGTTTCATTTCTGCAACCCCAAAGCTTAAGGTAATCGTATATTTTTTGTTATGATCGATAAACGTATGCATAGCGATTGATTCTCGTAGTTTTTCTGCCACAATCTGAGCCTCCTGCCCGGTCGTTTCAACAAGAACAATAGCAAATTCCTCACCGCCATAACGAGCAAGCATATCGTAGTCACGAAGCGCTTTTCGCATCAACCTGGTTAATTCTTTTAAAATAAAATCACCGGCCTGGTGCCCATATGTGTCATTAAAATATTTGAAACTGTCAACGTCTGCCATAATGAGACTGAGCGTTGCATTTTTGCGTATCGCCAGGTTAATCTCCTTTTCAAGAAAGCTCTGGAAATAGCCATGATTATATAATTCTGTTAAGCTGTCGAGATGTACGAGTTCCTCCAGGCGTTTGCTTTTTTCTTCGAGTTCCCTGTTCTTTTGATCGTACGCTATGTTTATAGCGCTCAGCGCAACATTAGCCTCCTGCAGAATTTCTTCAATCGACCTGGAATTCTCCATATGGAAACCAAATAAACGGGCGGTTTGTGTTGTTTCCCAGGCCACAAATTTTAATATCTTGTCAATGATCTCATCGTCAAAGTTAAACATTACCTTGGATTCGCTGAGGAATTTCTCATGGTATTTCCGGGGATTTTTCGAATAGAGGATATTGGTGATTATACCCGACAAATAGACAACGCCAACGGTAAGCCTAAGATTTTTATCACTGCCTTTATAACCTTCCGGACAATGATGGTATTGAATAGGAGTTAATAACTGAGCGGGAAACCCCCAACTTTTGGCAACCTCATATCCAATACAAGCGTGGTCTGTTCCTATGATTTGCTGTTCGATTTCAACGATGTCTTTTCCGCTATTAGACGCCTCTAATAATACTTGTTCGTACTGTTGCGGTAGTGAGAGGGCTATAATCAGTTCTCCAATATTTTGTAAAAGCCCGGCAATAAAAACCTCTTCCCAGTCGGATTTGGCGATCTCTGCCATAATAAGTTTTGCCGCTACAGCATTAGACAATGACCGTTCCCAGTATTTTTCATAATTAAATACGTCCTTTTTGTTCTTCGCCTTCACCGATAAAAAAGAAAATGAAAGAGTGAGGTTTCTAATCGCATTCATTCCAAGTCTCGATGCCGCCTGGTGTATGGTGCTTATCTTACAAGGAAGATTGTAAAGGGCTGAATTGGCTATTTTTAATACTTTTGCTGAAAGGGAGGCATCCTTCGATATGAGATCTGCAATATCCTTCATACCGATTTCTTCATTCGACGAAATCGAAATGAGTTTATATGCAACCGTTGGCAAGGTAGGCAGGGAAGGTGATTCAAGTACGGCTTTTAAGACATCGTCTTTTGTCATAGTTGAATCCTCCGGCAAAAGCACAAAGATTGTAGTAGTCTTACCACAAGGTGTTGAATTAATCAACAAAAAAATATTCGTGTTACACGTGTGCTAACTCTAAGCTGGAAATAGTTTCTTTCTAAAATCGAATTTCCTCGAATGCCCTGAGATTACAAATGAAACGCAAGGGCAATCAAGGGCGTAAAAAAACTTAAAAACGCAGAGAAAAGCCTTGAAAGATTTATGGGTATATGCTACTATTTTCTTAAAATGATTTCATTTTTGAGCGGATCAGGTAATAATTAATCTTGTCTCCAGACCCGAAAAGGGGAAGTAGTTATGGGTATCGAATTCCAAGGGAACTTAATTGGCACGGGAAAGACGTTTGGAATCATTGTCAGCCGATTCAACAATTTTATAACAAAACGTTTACTGGACGGCGCCATCGATGTGCTTGCCAGGCACGGCGTAAAAGAAGAGGATATTGATACTTTTTGGGTGCCCGGTTCTTATGAGATACCAATTACAGCCCTCAAGGCTGCGCAGAGCGGCAAATACCACGCAATAATTTGTTTGGGAGCTGTTATACGCGGCGAAACACCCCATTTCGACTATGTTGCAAGCGAATCGGCAAAGGGGATTGCACACGTTGGATTATCCACAGGCATTCCAACCATTAATGGCGTAATTACCACGGAGACCCTGGAGCAGGCAATAGACCGTGCGGGCGCAAAGACAGGAAATAAAGGAGCTGAGGCTGCTTTATCTGCCTTAGAGATGGTGAATCTTTTTGATCAAATACAAACCGGTGTAAAAACAATCAAAAGATGCTGATCTATCACGGGTACTTAGATCCCTCTCCCACATAACCGCTTATCCCGAACCATGACAGAAATACGATTATCTCATTGATTTATTTTTTAAATTGCTCTTACTAAAAACTGAATATTCCATGCGTAACAGAACGATTGCCCGTGAACTCGCCATTAAAGCCCTTTACCAGCTTGACCTGTGCGGTGACGGCATCATCAGCGATATTGACACCTTTTGCAAAGAAAGCGCTGAAAAGACGGATATTTATTCGTTTGCCATGTCACTTATTAACGGCTGCAGGTCGAACATTAAAGAAATCGACGAGAAGATAACGAGTGTTACAGAACACTGGGAATTACGCCGCATGGCTATTATCGACAAAAATATCCTGCGTTTAGGGGTCTATGAACTCCTGCACAGAAACGATATCCCGCCAAAGGTCTCTATTAACGAGGCCATAGAACTCGCCAAAAAATACAGCACAAAAAATTCAGGAACGTTTGTGAACGGAATTTTAGATAAAATTTATAGCCGGTACGGGAATGGAAAATTATTGAAGGATACAAAATCCGTATCCATTCAGGAAGCCGCTCCGGAAACCGATTATGGGAACTCCGACCTGCACGTTCATACAAACTATTCAGACGGCACCATGTCGCCGGAAGCGGTTGTAGACGAAGCCATCCGGCTGGGCATTTCGACCATTTCCATCACGGATCACGACACCGTTGAGGGTGTCGTGGCGGCCTGTCAATACGGACAGGGTAAAAATCTCAATATCATCCCGGGTTTAGAACTTTCTTCATATCTTAGTCCTTTGGAGGTTCACATCCTCGGATATTTCATTGATATTCATAATGTTTCTTTACAAAAAATACTAAAAGTAGCTCACGAAGACCGTTTAAAGCGTATTTATGCAATAGCGGAAAAATTACGCGGCCTTCATGTCGATATCGACCCGCAGGAGATTTTTACGCTGGCGGGAAAAGGCTCTCCGGGACGCATGCATGTGGCAGAAGTGATATGGAAGCACGGCTATTGTAATACTATCCTGGAATCATTTTCAAAATACATCGGTGATCACGGCCCGGCGTATGTTCCTAAAAAAACACTGACACCGCAACAGGCTATCGAATTAATCAGAGAGGCAGGAGGAGTGGCGGTTCTTGCCCATCCGGGACTTTCCCAAAGAGACCACGTTATAGAAGACCTGGTAAAATACGGTTTGCAGGGAATTGAGGTATATTACCCATCACATACTCCACAGGCAGTTAAAAAATACCAGAAGATAGCAAAGAAATACAACCTGGTAGAAACCGGAGGTTCGGATTTCCACGGAGAAAGAAAGGCAGATACCCCGATTGCGAAAGTAACTGTGTCAGGAGTCCTTGTTAGTAAGCTCAAACAAAGATGCCGCTCACACTAAAGCCGTCTCATTTTCATACAATGAATTTCAATTTGGTAGGGGTAATTCATGAATTACCCCTACATGCATAGAATTAGTTGCCAAAGACCTGATCCAATGTTAAGGTAACTGACTGCTATGATTTTCAAAAAGTTGCTTATTTGTAAAAGTTTGTACAGGAGATAACAATCGATGGAACTGCCATCAAAAGATGACAAAAACAACGCCGTTGATAAAAAAACAGAAGCACAGAAAACTGCCATTATAAAAGCCAACACGGGAGAGCAAAAGAACAACTCAGAAAAAGCCCGCCCCAGTTTCTGGTCTCGACTCATAAACTCCACCATAGAGCCACGGAAGACCGTCGTTATAGAAAATGGTGTTGAAAAATTAGTTTTAATAACACCGAAAACCACCACTATACCAAAGACTGTTCTTCCAAAAGAAGAACCCAAAAAGACGGTTTCGGTATCGCAGGAAACTATTGCAAGAAAAGAATTCGCCGTTAAACCCTCGCCAATCTCACGGGAAGCTATTGTCAGAGAAAAACCCATTGAAAAGCAGGTTCCTGTTTCCCGACAGGCGGTTGTTACAGAAAAACCCGTTGAAAAACCAGTTTCGGTATCGCCGGCGCCTGTCATGAGAGAAGCGCCTGTTGAAAAGCCGGTTTCAGTCCCACAAAAACCTACGGTAGAAAAAGAGAAGGTTGAAAGGAAACCTGTAACTTCATCCGAAAAACTAAAGAAAGGATTAGAAAAGACGCGCGGTCGTTTTTGGTCCAGATTAAGGAATTTCATCTCGTTTCGAAGAAAGATTGATGAATCTGTGCTTGAAGAATTGGAGGACATCCTGATTGGCGCTGATATTGGCGCAAAGCCCGTCCAAAAAATAATCCATGAGTTGCATGAGGCATGGAAATCCAAAGCGATAACCGAGACGTCACAGATACACGACTTCATAAAAAACAGAATGAAAGAAGATCTCCAGGCATGGCAAACCGGTATTCATTATGCCCCTAACCCCCCTACGGTTATCATGGTGGTCGGGGTAAATGGGGTTGGTAAAACCACAGCCATAGCAAAACTTGCTAACATTCTTATTAAAGACGGCAAAAAGGTTATGGTAGCTGCCGGCGATACGTTCAGGGCAGCAGCGGTGGATCAGCTGGATATATGGAGTAAACGCATTGGCGCCGAGATCGTAAAACATCAAACCGGTTCCGACCCCGCAGCAGTTGCCTTTGATGCCATAGAAGCCGCCATCGCACGGGGTATGCATGTAGTAATTGTGGACACAGCAGGCCGCCTTCATACCCATGAAAATCTCATGAATGAACTCAGCAAAATCAAACGGGTCATTTCCAAAAGAGTTCCTGGCGCCCCCCATGAAGTGTTGATGGTACTCGACGCCACAACCGGACAAAATGCGATTTCCCAGGCAAAGATGTTTAAACAGGCGGTTGACGTCACAGGCATATTCCTGGCAAAGTTAGACGGTACGGCAAAGGGCGGCATTGTGCTGGGTATGCGCAACGAAATAAACATCCCCGTAAAATTTGTTGGGCTGGGTGAAACGGCAGATGATATAGAACAATTTAATTCAGATACCTTTGTGAATGCCTTGTTTGAGTAATAAATTATTCCGTTTGAGTCCCCCTCAAAAAAGGGGGATTCTGAGGGGATTGTGTTTTTTTCTTGACTATTCCCCGTTCCCCATTTTCACGGGGACAAGTTTCACGAGGACAAGTTTACAACCCCTAGCCCCCTATGGTAGGTCAGGCGTCCTCGCCTGACATTATGATGACAAGCGGGGACGCTTGTCCTACATGGAGGATTCTTTATGCCATACATCGTATGATTCGCATAATTTTAAAAGATTGAATTTCCTTAACGTTAAAATACCTTGCGATGGTGACAGATAAAGTCGTTTTTAATATCTTTCGATTTAATCCGGATAATGATAAAAAACCGTATTTCCAGGAATTTGAAATTCCCTTTATCCGGAAAGACCTGACAGTACTGGAAGGACTTTATCATATCCAGGAACGGCTGGATAACTCCCTGGCCTTCCGGTCATCCTGCAGGGCAGCGGTTTGCGGTTCTTGCGCCATGCATATTAACGGAAAGTATCGGCTTGCCTGTAATACCCTGGTTTCCAAATTGAAATCAGACACCATTACCATTCGCCCCCTGTCACACATGTCCATTCATAAAGACCTCTTTGTCGACATGAAACCGTTCTGGGAAAAGTACGAGCACATAAAACCATACCTGATACCGGGAAAATCAACGCCAACGACAGGGGAACAGATACAGAGTCCGGACGAAAGGACAAAGATTGACGTTCTGATTGATTGTATTTTGTGTGCCTGTTGTCATTCCTCGTGTCCCATTACTGCTTCGCATGAAAAGTACCTGGGGCCTATGGCCCTTCTCAATATGGACAGGTTCTTATCCGACACGCGGGACGGAGCAAGGCAGGAGCGTCTGGCAATTGTAAACGACGAGCATGGGGTATGGCGCTGTCACACAGTCTTCAACTGCCAGGAGGTATGTCCCAAAGACTTGAATCCGTCCGGCTCCATCGCCCATTTGAAGATGGAAATTGTTAAAAATAAAATATCCTGAACACCTTATATAAGACAGATCTAAAGATGTAGGAAATACATGGACGAAAGAAATTCCATAAAACGCATCTGTGTGTTTTGTGGTTCCAATCATGGCGCACGTTCTTCATATACCGATGCCGCCCAACAATTGGGGAAAGCCCTTGTATCACATGAAATTGGACTCGTCTACGGCGGAGGCAGTATTGGCCTGATGACAGTCGTTGCAGACGCTGTCCTGGAAGAAAAGGGAGAAGTCATCGGTGTGATCCCGCACGCCCTCTCGTCCAAGGAGTTTGCCCACGATGGTCTGACGGAACTCCGCCTCGTATCGAGCATGCACGAGCGAAAGGCCATGATGGCGGAACTTTCCGGCGCCTTTATCGCAATGCCCGGCGGATTCGGCACCCTCGACGAATTTTTCGAGATCGTTACCTGGGCGCAACTGGGGCTGCACACAAAGCCAATCGGCTTACTCAATGTCGGAGGATATTTCGACTTGCTCCTGAAGTTCGTCGATAATATGTTACAGGAACGCTTCGTTTCAGCAGAACATCGCCAACTAATTATAACGTCTCACGACCCGGAAGAACTTTTGCTGAAACTTATCCGTTACAAACCAACGCAGCAGATACCCAAAGTGATAGATTGGAAAGAGACATAAATGCTGCAAAGCCTCATCCAATATATAATATGAGTGACGCGTGACGAATGACGAGTGACACGGGAATAGCCACCTGTCACATGCCACTCGTCACCTGTCTTTATTTCTCACTTTACAATCATTTCCAAACATTTTTTTGCCTTTGCATGATTCGGGTTTATGGTCAGGACTGCCTGCCATGACTTTGCGGCTTCTTCTTCCCGCCCCTGCCTGTAGTAAAAGTTTCCGATACTAAAAAGCGCTTCCGCGTGGGAAGGCGCTATCTTTAGCGTGGTCTCAAATTCTTTTAAGGCATTGTTTAAATCGTCTTTCTGGAGGTAGGCATATCCGAGGTTGAAATGGAAATCGGGTTGACTGGGCAGTAAGTCTACGGCCTTCTGAAACTCAGCCAGTGCGCTATCAATATCACCTTTTTTGGTAAGAGAAGCGCCGAGGTTATTATAAGAATACGGGTATTTGGGGTCGAGCCTTATTGCTTGTTTATATTCTGCAATGGCATCGTCTATACGGCCTTTTTTGTCATAAATTGTGCCCAGATTGTTGTGGACATATACCTGCGTCGGGTCATATGTAATGGCGTTCTGGTAAGCTTCCAAAGCAAGATCGTACTGCATCCTCGCCTCATAAATATTACCGAGGTTATAATACGCATCGCTGTACTTAGGGTCGAGCGACAGGGCTTTTTTATATACAATAACGGCATCATCCTGCCTGCCGAGTTTGTTGTAGAGAACGCCCATGTTATTGTATGCGAAAGGAAAATCGGGGTCGATCTTAAGGGCATTATTGTATTCAGTAAGCGCATCATCATATTGACCCAAAGTAAAATAAACCTTTCCAAGGTTATTGTGTGCCTGCTGGTAATCAGGTTTTAGCTGAACCGCCTTTTTATATGCGGTAGCCGCTTCGTGCGGCATATTCTTTTTTTCATAAGCGTTTCCTGCATTATAATACACGGTAGCATATTGTGTGAATCCAACCTCCTGAGCTTTTTGAAGCGCTTTCTGGTAACATTTTAAGGCCGTATCAGGGTAACCCTTCTTGTTGTACTGCGTTCCCAGATTATTATACGTCGTAAAACTGCATAACGGGTTTTGAGAAGATTTATACCATAGCGTAAATTCATCCCGCCAAACATTGTTTCTGGTAACCGTCATGACAACATAAAATATTATTAAAGGAATGATTACAGAATACCTTATTGCGGCTCTCAGGTATGTTACTGCGATTGAAAGGAGCAGACAGAAACCCAGGATGGGGAAATAGAGGTAGCGGTCTGCCATGATATTGGCCAACGGAATGATATTCATCACGGGAAGCATAGAAATAAAGAACCAGAGAATGGCAAAAAGTATTACCGGTTTTTTCCACCACCGGATGGCAATTATGGCGATGGAAATCAGCATGCAAAGGGGAAAGAGAAAGGATACGGTAAATGGTGTTTTAAGGTAGAGGACGTGGTAGTCTGCATTCAGGTTGAAGGGCAGGAAAATACTGGTAATGTATCTGCCCAAAACCTTTGTCATCGTGAGCATATTGACAAAAATACTGCCCTCCGGATAGACGATTTTTTCGCCGGGATTGTGCAGGATAAAGAATCTGAGAATGAGATATACGATACTTACCCCTATGTATCCCAGAAAAAAGGGCGCACACACTATTTTTTGGGCTGTCTTCTTAGGAGTAAAATATTTTCCGGAAATAAGTAGTTCGTAAATGAAAATCAGGGCGGGCAGTACAATGGCAGATTCTTTTGAAAGTAAGGCAAAAAAATAGGTGGCCAGCGCGCCTGCAGAGAGAGAAATAGTGCTTTTCCGATGATAGAGCAGAAAGAACAAAAACGAGGTAATCAGGAAGGCCGTTGCAATCAGGTCTTCCCTGTAACTGATCATATTAACGACTTCACTTACAATAGGGTGTACAGCAAAAAGCATGCAGGTCAGCAAAGCGAGGCCGATATCTGAAATTTGGTTGCGGCTTACTTGTGTTTTGTGGTATTGGCGAAGCAATAAGAGCACGAGAAAATACACGAGCACGATGTTTATGGTATGCAATACCACATTTACGAGGTGGTATCCCATGGGATTCATCTGCCAGATGGAATAATCAATAAAGTAGGAAAGTGTCACAATCGGGCGGTACGTAAGCTCCCCCGAAAGTTTGAAATAGTCGTGTGTGAATAAAGTAAGAAAATTTCCCCAATCCTTCACAAGCTTGTTATCTACGATGGTAGATGTGTCGTCGTAAACGAACTGGTTTGGTAAACAATTCAGGTAGGTAATGACAGAGAGCGCAACCATGACAATGATTGGTATGATGTGTAAATAGAGTTTCTTTCGATATGTTTTAGTCATGGATTTCTGTATATTTTTGTTATTCTTTAACGGCAAAGCTCGTAGAAAAAAAGTTTAAAACCCCTTTTTCTTCCTCTGTAGTTTGTTTTTATGTATTAAAGACAAAATAGGTACTTTTTACAATGCAAAAACAGTTTGATTAAATATAAACAGAGAAAATAAAAAATATTCCTTGAAAGCCTTAAAATTCTCAGTAGAATGATGATGCGCTCAATGATATAAAAACTTGCAAAGACAAGTCATAAAAAGTTGGAAATCGTAGCGTTGTACCTATGGCTTGCCAAGGGAATCTGAATTCCGATATCTTGTAACATTTGATTTTTCTCGTAAGCAAAACACCCTATGAGTAAAAGGTGGATATTTTCCCCTCCCAATAAGTCACTGCAGTCAGAGATTGCAAGTAAACTCAAAATATCACACCTCTTAGCGCAAGTCCTCATCAACCGGGGTATAATTGATATCACTTCTGCCAGAAATTTTCTCCAGCCTCAGATTGCCGCACTGGGAGACCCTTCCCTTCTGCCCGATATTGAAAAGGCGTCTGTTCGGATTAACGAGGCAGTACGCAAGAAAGAAAAAATTGTCATCTACGGCGACTATGACGTTGATGGCCTGTCAGCGACGGCGCTTATGTACCGGTGCTTGAAATTGATAGGTGCACAGGTCAGTTACTATATACCGGAAAGGCTGGAGGAGGGATATGGTCTCAATGCGGATGCCATTAAGAAGCTGAAGGAAGGCGGGGCAGACGTTATTTTGACGGTAGACTGCGGTATCAACGCCTGCCGGGAGGCGGATGTCGCACGCTCGTTTGGCATTGATTTGATTATTACCGACCATCATCAGCCCAGTCAGGAAATACCGAATGCCTTTGCGGTAGTCAATCCGAAATTGAAAACATCCCCATGCGCCTTTAAGCATTTTTCAGGTGTTGGTATTGCCTTTAAGCTGGCATGGGCCATTGGGCAGCACTTTTCTCCCCTTAAGAAGGTGTCGGCGGAATTCAAGGATTTCTTGTTAAATGCCGTGGGACTGGTGGCTCTTGGCACGATTGCCGACGTGGTGCCGCTCCTGGGTGAAAATCGTATCCTCACAAAATATGGACTCAGCGCGCTGCAATACACGGAAATTCCTGGATTGCGGGCGCTTCTTGACATAGCAGACCTTTCCGATACAAATCTCGATGCCTTCCATGTGGGATACCGTCTCGGCCCCCGGTTAAACGCACCCGGGCGCGTGGGTAATGCGGGTATCGTAGTTGAGATGCTGACCACGACATGCAGCGAGAGGGCTGTGGAAATTGCAAACTTTCTGGACCGGGAGAATAAAAGGAGACAGGACATTCAGGTCGATATTATGGTATCAGCCAGAAAAAAGGTCCTGAATGAAATTAACCTTGATGAAACCACTGCCATCGTATTGGCAGACCAGGCGTGGCATCCGGGAATTATCGGCATTATTGCCTCAAAGATTGTGGAGGAATTTAACCGTCCTACGGTGATGATTGCCATAGCAGAGGACATAGGCCACGGTTCTGCACGTTCTATTCCTTCATTTCACATACTGGAAGCCCTGGAATATTGTAAAGGCAAGTTGCTTTCTGTGGGAGGGCATGCACAGGCGGCGGGGCTCAAGATACACCCGGATAATATTGACGAATTCCGCCTGATGCTCAACAGCACAACTGCTCAAAGGCTCAGCAAAACAGACCTCGTGCCCATCCTGAATATCGATGCGGAAGTCACGCTTTCCATGTTATCGAAGGCGTTAGTAGCGGAGCTTGCGCGGCTCTCCCCTTATGGCGAAGGAAATCCCCTGCCTCTGTTTGCCGCCATGAATGTAAAAGTGGTTGGCCAGCCGCGACGTATCGGTTCGAAGGGACAGCATCTGAGTTTTTATGTTAAACAGGGGGATGTCGCCATCAGAGCCGTTGCTTTTGGGATGGGAGAACAATTTGAAAGGCTGAAACAAAATGGGAAAACATGTTCCCTTGCCTTTGCGGTGAAAATAAACAACTGGATGGACGGCGAGAATTTGGAACTGGAGGTTAAGGACATAAAATTTGATACTCAATAATGAATACCGTCGATATCCCAGTGGAATGGGAGCAAATTGCTGACCGGATAAAACAAGACGCAAAAACACGTATTGTTACGTGTATCGTTATCGGCAAGATCGATAGCGGCAAGAGCACCTTTTGTAAATATCTGACCCACACATGGACGGCTTCCAACATACGTGTTGGGTATGTCGACAGTGACGTAGGGCAATCCACCATAGGCCCGCCAACCACGGTAGGTCTAAAGATATTCAACACCCCTCCGAATCAACATGATTATTCAAATCTCTTTGACTTGCATTTCGTGGGAAATACTGCACCTGAAGGTTTTTTGCTGCAAACCCTCCATGCCGTAAAAAGGATGGCAGATAAATCCTATCAACAAGGCTCACAAATAACCCTTCTAGACACGACAGGCTTTATCGACGGCCCTGTTGCCCGTATCTTTAAACTGCACAAAATAGAAATGCTCCGTCCCCAATGGATTGTTGCACTACAAGCAGAAGACGAAATGGAACACTTCTTGAGAGGATACGAAAAAATGGGTTGGCATGTCATTAGGCTGACATGCTCAAAGCAGATAGTAACACGTTCGCAGGCTGAAAGGCAGAGATACAGGAACGAAAGATATAAAGCATATTTCAAATCGGCAAAGGTAAGAAATTGCCCTATCCACAAGGTGGTATTTCCCTCTTGCATTTTAGGTACGGGTCAAAGGATAAATCCCTTGGAATTACCAAAAGAAACCTATATGCCTGATACGAAATATCTGTACATAGAGAAATGCGGGTCTGAACTCCTGATAGTAGTTGATCGGCTGGTTGAATCGGAATCTTTCTACAAATTAAAAGAGTATTTTCGTGTTACCTCGATTGCGTGTAGGGAGAGATTCGAAATAAAAGACCTCCTTGTGGGCATGAACGACGCGGACGGCAATACCCTGGGACTGGGCACAATTACTGATTTAGACCCTTTGAATGATAACCTAACCCTCTTTACCCCGGTACAGGATATTCACAAGGTAACTGCAATATATTTAGGGAACATAAAGGTTGAGCAGGGAGAAAAGGAGTGCGGGAAAATCAGGGCTATCCGTTATTTATAAGTAAGTTACCATAATGAATACTGCCCCTACTTTCGTGCAAAGATTTGGTACGAAAATAGGGTCTCTTATCTAAAAACAACCATTTTCAGATACTTTTATGAAACATTAAGGGTTATGGGATTTTAACCAGCAACTTGATGTTCGTTTAAGCAGATGATTTTGGAATGTCAATATAAAATTCTTTAGTGGGTTTTTGCTAAAATTAAGAAGATGAAAGATACGCAGATAAATGTTTGACATTGATTATTGACTCCGTTATACTTCATCGCCAACGTAAGTCTTCTAAATAAAATATGTTATCGGTGTTATAAATTTAATATTCATACAAGGAGCAAATATGTTTTACCTTTTAAGCATTATAGGAGGCTTTGATAACGCTATGGGAAAACTTCTCATGGCAGCCGTTTTGGGCGGGGTTATCGGGTGGGAAAGGGAACGGCGCGGAAGGCCGGCAGGGTTACGGACACACATCCTGGTATGTGTGGGTGTTACCTTGATGATGGTGGTATCCGAGCATATCTTCGAAAAATACAAAACATTTGCCGCCGATTCTATTATACGGGTTGACCCGGCCAGGATTGCCGCACAGGTAGTGACAGGGATCGGTTTCTTAGGCGCTGGCACTATTATGAGAATGAGAACAACCGTAAGGGGTTTGACAACCGCCGCTTCTTTATGGGTTGTGGCAGGTATTGGTTTGGCGATTGGAAGTAATTGTTACTTGCCAGCCCTCTTTACAACCCTGCTGGCTATTTTCGCATTGTTACTATTACCCCTGTTTGAACGTAGTATCAAACGTGATAAGTATAAGACACTGAAGCTGTGCGTATCCGGCTCAGAACCCGATTTTACGGCTATTACTGAAATACTGAAAAGGAACTCCATGGAATTACAACAATACAGTTTTGAAAGAAATCTCGTCCAGAATGAAATCGTCTACAATATCAACGTGAGGTATAAGGATGAGGCATTGGTTACGAAGGTTTCTGATGAGGTTGCAAGGTCTGTGAAGGAGATTCGGAAACTCGGCTGGGATTAATCGGCTTTCAATTATCTAAATATCTATTAAATAAACATTTGACAATATACAGCCTATTTGATATATTTCCTTGAAAATTACTGGATTCAGCCGTAGTATCTTTAGTTTAGATAAATTTATTTATCAATAACCGTTTTATTGGGAGACCCGATAATGATAAAGAATCTAGTATCGCCATTCAAAATATCGATGTTAATGGCAGTATTAGTTTCTGGAGGCATATACGGATGTTCTAAGGTTGATATGCCTGATGAGGTTATAAGCGCATATCAGCGGGCGATTCGAATTAATCCCGCTTTGGCGGAAGCACACTACAATCTAGGCATGGCCTACAGTAACCGAACCATGTCGAACGAGGCTGTTGAAGAACTCAAGAAGGCCATAGCGATTGATCCAAACTATAAGGACGCACTTTTTCAACTGGGGCTGCTGTACGCAGAAAATGGTCTCTGGGACGATGCAGTAACAGCGCTGAAGTCCGTAGTGCGACTCGACCCCGGTAATGCCCTTGCGCACAGCAAACTCGGCGATATTTATAAATCACGAAAGATGTTTTATGACGCTGTGGCGGAATATAAAGAGGCAGTAAAGATCAATCCCAAAGATGCCGTATCTCAATATAATATGGGGGCAGCTTATATCGGAGGAAATCAGAGAGACGAAGCGATCAGTGCATTTATGAAGGCTCTTGAGATTAATCCAAATTATACGGATGCTCATTTTGGTTTAGGCAAGATATATCTGGATAAGAAGCTGCTCGACGAAGCAGTGACCGAATTCAAAAAAATTACCGACATCAATCCGCATCACGCCCTGGCGCATTACCATCTTGGTTTGAGCTATTACGCCCAAGGCAATGTTGTCGACGCTATCGATGCTTATAAGAAGTCGATAGAGATTGATCCAAAAAACCCCAACGTGCATTATGCTCTTGGAGTCGTGTGTTCCGATGTGAGATTGTTCGACGAGGCAATCGAAGAATTCAGCGCTGTTGTGAAACTTGATCCCGGCAATGCAGCAGCCCATTATAGGCTCGGCAAAGCATACGCAGACAAGAAGGTGCTTGCCAGGGCTATAACGTCAGTTCAAAAGGCAGCGGCAGCCCATTACAATATTCAGAACCCGTATTCTGACAAAAGGGTGCTTGATGATGCGATTACCTCATTACAAAAGGCCATTGAGGTGAATCCTTACAACCCGGCCGTATACTTTGACCTCGGCAGCGCATATTCGCAGAACAGGATTTTGGATGAGGCTGCCAGTGCGCTTGAGGAGACAATTCGAGTCGACCCGAATTTTGCAAAGGCGCATTATGGTTTGAGTATTATTTACGAAAGAAAGGGTATGAAAGAAGAGGCGCAAAGAGAGTTTTCGACTTATCAAAAATTAGTAGGGGAATGCAGGAAATAAATTTTATTACACGCTATCGACCGAACGGTTTTTACACGCCGCATTACATACTGTGAATAGGAAGAGGGATGAAACCCTCTTTTTTTATTGGTAGAGCATGCAGTGGCGCGCTGCTGCGTGCCTGTTATATATATGATTTAATTGCATAGGAATTTACATTTTATTTATGCGATTTTCAGGTTTCAGGGTGGCATAAAATCCCCCTTAGAAAAGGGGGCGGGGGGGGTTGTAAATAACTCAGGGAAAAACAACCCCCTGAATCCCCCTTTGCTAAGGGGGACTTAATAGGACTGACTTCATAGAATCATACCATGCGGGATAAAATTTATGCATATCTGAAGTCACAAAAAGCGGGCGCCTCAAGCAAGGAACTTGTTGAGCAGGTATTGAAGATAAAAGGCGCCTCGCCGCATATCAGTGAAAAATTGATACAGACTGCGATTTCAGGAGACCGCAGATTTTCCGTAGACGAACACCGACTCTGGAAGATTATCGAAAAAGGCGGCACGCCCATTTCAGAGGGAGTGTTTGTCCTTCTCAGCCTGTTGACAATAAACACACCCGAAAAATCCAGAATAATCGTTGAAATCAGCGCACAAATATTAAGGGGCGACAAGATAGTAGACAGGTTCCATACCCTCGTAAATCCCGGTGTATCAACGGCACAAACTATGCTTCTGCCCGCGGATTTCGCCCAAGAAGCGAAAGGCGGAATCCCTCTCGAAAAGGCCGTGCGTCTTTTCTATGACTTTGCTGGAGA
>VGXX01000063.1 GCA_016873155.1 Planctomycetota bacterium
AAATAGCAAGGTGGAATTTTCTTTCTTCCTTTTCTTCCACAGTTCTTGCAAGCCATCGGGAAATGGCTGCTGCAATAAAGAGCGAGGTTATCAACCACACTACAAAAGGTTTGATATAAGGCGTTGCGCTTATTCCCAAATGGGTATCTTCCGAAAGAATAAAATTCTTTATGATTACCGAAAAGGGAAAGACGGGGAGGTAAATGGCGGCGATAATGAGTCGCTGCAAAAATCTTTTAATCCGAGGGTTGCTTTCAAAAAGAAACAGAACTGCCGTGTGGAGCAGCAGGCTGGGCATAAAACCAATGCCTCCATACGAAATCGCATCGGCAACAAGGTCTACGGACTGGATTTTCCGCCCGAAGAGGATAAAGCTAAAAAGGGACACGGTATTTCCAAAGTGCCACATGGCAACACTGATAACGAGGAAGAGGAATACGAGTTCGCTCCTTGTTTTATGTTTTCGCTGCACGATGAGGATGGAAAGGACTATGTGCAGGGTAGTACCCAGGATAAAACCTATGAGGGATATAATTTCGTAAAGCGGCATAGGTTATTTTGTTTTGGCCTTCTTTTATTTGAATTTTTTAAAGTAATTATCAATTTCTGGTCTTAATTCAATTCCTATTCGTTCAAAGATATTGAGCAAATCTTGATAAGCGCCTTCACCACCGATAAAGTCCCAGAATTCATTTGCTACCTTCAATTCGTTATCGAGATCTAACATTCCTCTCATTGTCCAGCGGTTGTATGGTTGTGGCTCATAAGGATTGTAAGGAATGGCAATAAGTGATTGAACATTTGCTGTTGGGTCAGTTGCAAGTGTTGCGGCAATCCATTCTAAAAGTGTTCGCTTAAATTCTTTAAAACCACCGGCATTCGGTTTTGCAGTCTTTAGGTCAAAGAGGTAGATCGTTCCGTTGTAAGCAACAAGTTTAATATCAACTTTAGTCAGCTTTACTGTTTTCATTTCACCCTGTCTGCAAACTGCTCTGATTGTATTGATTTCTTGTGGTTTGTTTGGAGAGGAATTGGCCGTTGCTAATCCATCCATTATGTTTTGAATAACTCTATGTGCCTCTGATGAGATTTGTGTTCCCACTGTCTCGTGTGATGCTGCACTTGCGAAACTTGATGATGCAAGTGCTAATGCGACAGGTTCAAAAATACTTGTACCGAAGTTTGTGTTTAGAGAATGTATGAAAGAGAATAATGCCATTCTGTCTTTGCCGAGTAACCTTGTGTGAAACGGCATTAAGGCAGGTTCGGGATTATAATTTTGGAATTTCTTTCGTAAAGAAGAGCAAAGAATTTCTTCAATAGATTGTATTTGGGGATTAGATAGAGGCATTGCTGAAAAAAGTATTTATTGCTTTAGTTGTAATATAATATTTGTTCTGACCACTTTCATTTTTAGCTTCTATGTAATTATTGCTTTGTAAAACTCTGTCAGAACGAATTAAGGCGCTGACAGCCCATCTGTTTTTATCTAATTCTAAAGCAATCTCAGGGACAGATAATCCATTTTCAACTTTTAAAATGTTTATAACTTGAAAATAATTTTCCGGTATTTGTACGCCTCCCTTTATAATCTTAATTTCATTAGTGATTACCTTACAAGTTTTCTGACCACATTCAGAACAAATCATTCCTAAAGCCTGTATTGCATCTAACTTATCTAATGAATGAATTGCATCACAATTAGAACAAATTATTTTTTTTTGAGAACTAGCCCAATTTTGTATTAAGGTATTGTAATCAAAAACCCGCTCTATTCTAAATTTCCTATCACTTTTTTCGTCGTAAATAATATCTTCATTTTGACAAAGTCCATAATTTAAAGTGTAAACACTTTGTTCTTGAGGAGGACGATAATTATCACCAGTACCTTTTCCTCTATCTTTTTGTTGTGAATATTTTGTAATAAAAAAATTCAATTCTAAACTAGCTATTAGTTTTTCGAATTCAGGAATAAAAAATAAGTAGTTTGAGGGAGCTGTGTTTGTGGTATAAGCTTCGAATATTTTTGAAGTAGAGTTACCAATTTGTCTTTTGTTTTCTTTTGCTCTATTAATAATTTCTATCACCAAATTTTTCAAATGCTCCTTCTCAAATTGCTCATTGTAATCTTTATATTGAATAAATTCATTCTTGAAAAGGACAACTTTTATTTCATCGTTGTAATGCTGTTTAGCTGCATTTTGAATAACAGATTTTGTAATTTTTTTATCATTAAATATTGCTTGCTTACCACAATACCAAAGTATTTTGCCAATAAATCTGGGCACATTTGAACTTGCATAAAACAAAAGTTTATAATAAGTGTCAATATCAGTATCCTTTGTATCAAAGAAATCAGATAAATCAACATTTTCTCCAAAATAATGCTTGAATCTTTTTAAGAGTAATCTTTTTGTATAATCAACTGCAGATTCTTCAATTTTATCTACACCTGTAGGAAGATATAGTTTGAAATAGTCTAAAGTAAGTGTTTCAATTTTCGAGCGGTCTATTTCTGGTAAAGAATCTCTTCCTGGGTAAAAAGATATTTTGAATTTAAAAAATCCCTCTGATGAATTATTGAGTGGTGTAACTATCGTTCTAATAAAAGTATCAAGCGCATTTTGTTCAAGTTCTGAAGCATCATCCAAACATATGTACACTCTGCTTATACCCAATTGAAGTAATTTACTTTTAACATCATTCATCAATTCGATAATATTAAAATATCTAATTAATACTTGTGAATATTCTATACTTGTCAAAGTTTCTTTTTTTTCAGAAGAGCCACTTGATATTTTACCACCTATTTTTCCTAAACTACCTCCAATACTTTCTTTTTCTATTTTAATTTCAGGTTTTAATTCTGCTGTTATTTCACTTCCAGTTTTCTTTTCTTTAGATTTAGTATTTTCTTCTTTGTTCTTTATAAGTTTAAGAGCTGTAATATCTTCAAATTTGCTTTTCTTATTGAAAATATTATCCAATTCTTTTTTGAATTCACTTTCCGTTACTCCTTGTCTTGTAATAAACTTTATAATTTTATTACTAAAAAGGGACTTGTCTATTTCAATTTTTATTTCATCAATGACCTTTTTTAAAAATTCTTTATAAATAAAATATCTTTCTTTCTCATCGTCTGAAAGAACATTATAATCATCCAAATTAGTTTGGGGAACACTATCCTTTGCCTGAATATAAATTGATTTAACATCAATATACAGAGAGAGCATTTCCTTAGTTTTTCTTACTTCGTGCTGGAACCTGTTTATTATAGTTGACTTACCAGTTCCTTTTCTTCCAATAAGAAGGGTAGTTTGATTTTGTAGCATTGTTTTTAAAACAAAATCATTAGGGAAGGGGTCAGTATATAATGTTTCAATTAAATTTTCATCATCTTCTATCAATTCCGCTCGTTGATATTGTTTTAAAGAATTTACAAGTTTCAAAAATGTATCTTGATGTAGTTTGTCCATTCTATTTTTGTTTTAAATGAAAAATTATTTCTGAATAAGCACCTTTATCTTTTTCGGTACGATTTAATACTGGTCGCTTGTATTGATTAACGATTTGCATTCCCGCATTTTCGGCAATTGTCGGGTACATATTGTATTTGTCGTTGGCTACAAGGAAAATGTCATAATCGTCAACTAAAAACTTTTTGCAGTTGTTGAGGACATCTGTTATTCCTTGAATGTAACTTTGTTTTGATTCTCTGCCTTGTCCTTTATAAAGAGGGCCAATCTCAAGTTCATCTTTGCGCTTAAAGCCAAAAAGGTCATAAGCGTAAGCATGTTGTTCATGGTAGTCAATCAAACCTACATAAGGTGGACTTGAAAATATTCCTTTGATTTTTTGCTTTCTCGCTAATTCTGCGAAGGTTGGACTTTTCTTTTCGAGTTCCTTTAAGATATCAATTGTTCGGCTGTCTCCTGTTAAACAAACCTGAAAAGTCTGTGTCCTCAATCTATCAAATTGAAATAGGCGTTTAATAGTGTCTTTCGTGTATGTTTCCCACCATTTAAGAATTGAAAAGAGAGGCTTGCATATTTTACCATGTTTAGCACAGTAATATGTTGCTGTTATAGGTTCAAGTAAAGTAGCAAGATCCGCGTGAGTTGTTGCTCTACAAGAGCGAATAGTTCTACTCAGAATTATGCTAATGATTTTTTTTGTGTCAGTATTCCTTACTTTTTTTATTTCGTCAAATACGAATTGAATTTCGTCTCTAATATGCTGCAAATACCACTTGTCAAGGAATGTGTCTGTCTTGTCTTGTCTTAACTTGATTTTGTAGTCCTTTATAAGTTTGTTGAACGTTGGTAGAAACTCTTTTTCCTTTTCTGCTCCATATTTATCCTCGTTAATTTCTCCTCGTTTCAATCGGTATTTATAATCAGGGCCAGGAAAATGCTTGTTGTTAAACTCATAGAGTGCTTGTAAGAGTTTTTCCTCAAAGTCAAGTGTGTGTGAGTTGAAAAGAAACTCTTTGAGTGCTTTAGTTATTCTGTTGATTTCGGTTTGAACATCCACCAAATTGTATTTGGTTACTTTGCAGTTTCCGATTAGTGAATTGAACGCAGAAACATCAATTCCAATAGCATGCATTCCAAGTTCACATGATTGCACCATTGTAGTTCCGCTACCGGAAAAAGGATCAAGAACGATGTCACCTTTTTTGAAGCAGGTTTCTTTTTTGAAATTATCTGTGTGGCTGTCAAGAAAATATTCAACAAGTTGCGGAATAAATTTGCCCTTGTAAGGATGAAGGCGGTGAACATGCTTTGTAGTTTCGGCTTCTTTGTATTGGTCAAAAGATAAAGCCCAGTTTAAATCCCCACCGAGTTGGTCTCTCCATGAAAGTTCTCTGTGCCCGTTATAAGATTTGTAGTAAGTGATTAATTCCTGCCTGGAAACTTGAGTTGTTCCATTGATTCCGATTTTCTTTATGCGTCCGTATTGAATAAGATAAGAAATATTTGAAGTCGTGACATTCTTCCTCAAATATTCGCTCGCCCAATCGCTGGCTTGTTTTATGGTCATTAATTCAGAGGGGTTTTCCATTTTTATATTTTAGAGATTGAAACTCAAGGAAGCAGGAAATGCTTTTATTAACGACTTTTCTCTTTGTTAAAACCGGAATGATTGCTTATAGAAATCAAATTCTAAAGATTATGTTAGTATTAGTAAAGAAAATTCCTGTCAAGAAAACCTGATAAAGATTGTTTCCCGCTACGATACCAACCTTGACACTTATAAGGCATTACAGTAGAATTCAATCTGCATTCTGACATCTTCATTCATGTGAGGTTTCGTTGATCAGACCCACAAATATCAAAAAAATCATTATCCGTTCGCCCAACTGGGTAGGCGATGTTGTTATGGCTACCCCTGCCTTCCGCTGTATCAGGGAAAACTTTTCCGGGGCAAAAATCACCATCGCCCTCAAATCCTACGTACAGAAGCTCATTGAAGGTTCTCCGTGGTTTGACGAGATACTTCTTTTAGACTCAACCAATCAACAAACTAAAGGTACGCAATTATTTTCGCTTATAAAACAAATCCGATCCGGAGAATACGACCTCGGTTTTCTATTCCCCAATTCTTTTAGCTCTGCGTCTTTATTCTGGCTGGGCGGCGTGAAACGTAGGGTTGGCTATAAAAGGGATGCACGTTCGTGGCTGCTTACCGATGGAATAAACCGATTGTCTGAAAATGGACGCTTTCATCCGACCTATATGGGCGATTACTACCTGCGTTTGTGTACGGAGATGGGTTGCGAAGTGCATTCGAATGAACTGGAGTTGTTTATTAATGAAGAAAGCCAGCGTCGTGTGGATGAAATATTTAAAAACTGTAGTCTGAACAACGCCCGTCCTCTCATTTTAATGAATCCAGGCGCTGCATACGGTTCTTCGAAATGCTGGACGGCTGAGGGGTTTGCCCGGACGGCAGACCTCATAAATCAACAATTGGATTGTACTATAGCCATTGTCTGCGCTCCCCATGAAATACCATTAGCCAGAGATATTGAGCTGGCAGCGAAATCACGGCTGATAAATCTCGCAAACCAGATCATCTCTCTTGATATCCTTAAGGCGCTCATAAAAAGATGCGACTTATTGATAACCGTGGATTCTGGCCCCAGACACATTGCCGTTGCCTTTAAACGGCCTGTGGTGACACTGATGGGACCAAATGATCCCCGATATACTGAGTCTCCATCAGAGATAGGGCGGGTAATTCGGGCTGATGTCGATTGTCTTGCCTGTCATCTCAAGGTATGCCCGAAAGATCATCGGTGTATGACACAGATAAAGCCAGAACAGGTTGCCCTGGCAGGATTGAATTTTTTAAGCCAGAAAACAGCTACAGTATTATAAAATTAAAATATTAGCTGTTGATCATAAACTCATAATTTATTTGATTGCAAAGCAAATGAGCGTGGAAGTTTTACAAATAGCTGAAATACCTGTTTCTTTCACCAGCGAAATTGATTTAAAAAAGATTATTTCTGCCGATAAGTTTGAGAGCTATCAACTCTTCAGGCTAAATCTCGAGGCGCATAAATTATCGCTCCTCCCGGCATTTGACACCCTGCTTGCCCTCAATCTCTCACGTGGTATCGTTCCCTTCGAACACCAGATAAATTCTGTAAAAAAACTGCTGGGCAGATTCAGGGGGAGGGGAATGCTTTGCGACGAGGTGGGCCTCGGCAAGACCATCGAGGCGTCCCTTGCCATGCTTGAACTCATTACCAGGGGGTTAATAAAAAGAATCCTCATCCTGGTTCCGCCTTCCTTGGTTGAACAATGGAAGGAAGAGACGTTTTTCAAATTCAACCTTGAGTTTATTACCTCAGACGATAAAGAATTTAAATCCCACGGCAGCGGCGCCTGGGGGAAGTTTGACCGGATCATTGCGTCAATCCACACCGCAAAAAAGTCGCCTCATGCGGATGCGATCAAACAAGAGGACTTCGATCTTATTATCATCGACGAGGCACACCACCTCAAAAATGCCAATACCGTTGGCTGGAAATTTATCAACTCTCTCAAGAAAAAATACATCTTTCTTCTAACCGCAACCCCGGTACAAAACAATCTCGAGGAACTATTCAATCTCGTAACACTGGTATATCCGGGCGAGCTTGGCACATTAAAGTCCTTCAAGAAAAACTTCATCTCCGCGGGCGACCGCTTGACGCCAAAAAACTATGAGCAATTGAGGTCTCTCCTTGGAGAACTCATCATCCGCAACAGGCGCGCGACGAGTGACGTCAAATTTACCAGGAGATTCGCCAAAACGATACGGATTCAACTGAGCGAGAAGGAGAAGGCGTTGTATGAATCCGTATCGGACGTAGTGAGAAGCCAATATAAAGGCTCGCCTCAACAGGTCAAAATGGCTTTGCGCATCCTTCAGGAAGAAATTGGGAGCATACCACCTGCTGCCGTTTCCACTATTGAAAGCCTCAAAGATAAGCTTCCTGACGGCGCTTTAATTGATGGTCTTATCGAGCAGTGTAATCATATAACCTTTTCCGAAAAGATCAAGGTGTTGATTGACGTTATTCATAAAACACCCGGCAAGGTAATCGTTTTTACCAAATTCCGGGCATCTCATGCCGTAATAACGGCTGTGCTGGAAAAACACGGTATCCGGTATTCGCCTTTGCATGGCGGACTTACGCGGCATGAAAAAGAGAAATCCATTAAGGAATTTCAGAATGTCTCAAAGGCGCTTGTGGCAACAGACGTGGGCAGCGAAGGAAGAAACCTCCAATTCTGCAATCACATTATAAATTTCGATCTCCCGTGGAATCCCATGAAGATAGAGCAGCGGATCGGAAGGATATCCCGCATTGGACAGGAAAAGGAAGTCCACGTTACCAACCTATCCGCAAAAGACACGATCGAAGACCATATTTTGTACCTGCTCGACGCCAAGATAAACATGTTCGAACTCGTCATCGGGGAGATTGACGTTATCCTGGGAAGACTGGATGAAGAAACGGATTTTGAGACGCTCATTATGGACACATGGACAAAATCCCCGGACATGAAGCAATTCGAGAGCGAAATCGCCCAACTGGGCGAGGACCTGCTGGCCGCAAAGCAGAAATATTCCACGTTGAAGGACACAGAAGACAAGATATTTGGAGACCAGTTTAACACAACTGCTTCAGAGAAGACAGCATCGGAAGGCGCCGAAGATGAGTACCGCGATTCTTGAAAAATTTCTTATTGATTACGTGGAAGCAAATGAAGGGGAAGCCGAACCCATTGATGCGGGGACGTACACCATCCTTTATGGCTCTGAACCTGCAATAAAAACCGTCACCTTCGAGATTGAGGTTGCGAAGGAAAATAATCAGGTTGAGCTATTCCTGCCCGGCAGCATATTTTTTGACGCCGTCATCCGTGACGCGATGGCAAAGGGCGGGATGTGCGCAACGTATTTGTCGGGATTCCAGGCCGTCACAAAGGTAATTCAGTCAGAGTCAATGAGAACCTTTTCCTTTGCAGATCACGGAAAAGACGGCGCAAAGAAGGTAGAACCAAAGATGCCATCCTTCCAGCCATACAATTTCAGGATATGGACGTTTGTCTTTAAAGTGCGCGTAACAACGGATATCATCGAAGACCACTTGTACACGGTATCCATTGATGCCCGCACGTTAAAGGCAATAAAGAATTTCACTGAATACCTCAATAAATACCAGCATCTTCCGTATTATGAGGAAACCATCCCTCACTATCACCCCCAGGATTTCCAGAAAAGCTATCAGTCTGCCCTTGATTACGTGAAACAGAAGTTGACGAACCTGATTGCCAGGAAGAAACAGGAGGCCGCGGCCATGAAGCTTAAAGAGACAGAGCGCATCAAAAAATACTACGACACCCTCAATGAAGAGATGGAAGAGGCGTTGGGAAAAAAGGCAGGAGACCACGAAGCCGTGGTGGAAATCCAGTCAAAACAAAAGGCCATACTCGTGCAGAGGCAATCGGCCCTGGGCGACATAGAGTTCAGGTATAAAATGAGCGCGGGCATGTCTTTGGTATCTGTGCTGGTTACAAATTACCCTTGCTACATCTCAAAGGCAAGCGTACCCTCAACCATGCAACCGTCCGGGTATGACATTATATGGAACCCGCTCTTCAGGCGTTTCGAGCCATTGACTTGCCCAACCTGTAAAAACCAGAGTTATACCCTTCACTTCCTACGCACAGGCATTCGCTGCCAGAACTGCTTCAAAAATTCATAGCGCAGCAGAAGATGCAATCAAACTGAATTTAACCAAAAAAAATACTAATTTCTACAATAGTAGAAATTTAACAGGTGCTTTAGACAACATAATTGTCCCGGTCATTGCTTTTTATCTACAATAGTAGAAATTTAACAGGTGCTTTAGACTTACCAGAAAGAGAGGATTTGTCGTATTATCTACAATAGTAGAAATT
Organism: Planctomycetota bacterium; assembly: GCA_016873155.1. Classification (GTDB taxonomy): domain Bacteria; phylum Planctomycetota; class Brocadiia; order Brocadiales; family Brocadiaceae; genus Wunengus. The sequence goes on from VGXX01000063.1 coordinate 9,465, forward strand.
TAACAGGTGCTTTAGACATGCCGCTTCGGGCGCCAGGGCGGCATAATCTACAATAGTAGAAATTTAACAGGTGCTTTAGACGGAAAACGCGGCAAAGCTTGTATGTGATATCTACAATAGTAGAAATTTAACAGGTGCTTTAGACCCAAAAAGGGTTTGAAGGCGCAACAGATCTACAATAGTAGAAATTTAACAGGTGCTTTAGACTTTTTGACTCCAATATCAGCAACATGATCTACAATAGTAGAAATTTAACAGGTGCTTTAGACTTACATATTTCAGGAGGTGTGCCATATCTACAATAGTAGAAATTTAACAGGTGCTTTAGACATCTCATCCGATAGTGTGCGCCCGCCATATCTACAATAGTAGAAATTTAACAGGTGCTTTAGACAGCCTGGACGTATTACACCCAAAGGTATTATCTACAATAGTAGAAATTTAACAGGTGCTTTAGACAAACTATTGTCTATGAATATATCTATTTAATCTACAATAGTAGAAATTTAACAGGTGCTTTAGACGGATAACTCCTGGAATGCACCTGTTTTTTGCAGAAAAGAAGAGGATTTATGCTTCTTTTCCATCATTTTTTGCTTTTTTGCAGTTTTGACTGCCAGTCCAAGCACCATTTTTTTACATTAAGACCAAGGTTTGTAAAACACCCTTTACACTATTATCAAATCAGTTTCATCGCCTTTCGCATAGCCGTAACGGGTAATTTTACACTGTTTGCTGAGGTCGAAAATCATTACACTGTCGTTTTGCGAAAATCTCTTTTCAAAATAGTGGGTAATCTGCGTTGTGATATTTTCCAGCACCCTTTCGCTGTTTCGAATTTCAAAGACCGAGTATTGCAGCCTGCCGCCAAATTTGCTCAGAAATTTGGAAAACCGAGTGCGAAGCTTATCATCGGCTATATCATAAGAAATAATGAGCATAAAAGCAACCTATTCTTTCATTACAAAAACGGGGTATTGTTTTATTGACTTATCTCGCATAAAACAGCGGTAATATTCCTGCACGTAGCTGAAAATGTCCTCTTTGTGCTCCAAAATGCTTTGTATGAGCCAACGGGTATAATCCTTATTCTTTTCTACTTTTAAGAAGTACTGTCCTTTTTGCTCTTTAAAATCTTCCTTCTGCATCTGTTTTAATCCGTAAGCGCGTTTAAGCTGCTTGTCTATAATACAACGAAACGGCTCTACCATATCGCAAACAAGCGATTTTCTCTGATAAAAGCAGCGGTGATATACCCCCTGGTATAGATCAAAACCATACAGGTTAAGCATGCATTCCATAATATTGAAAAGATAGGTGTAGCCGATGTCCAAAGTGGTGTTGACGATGTCTATCTTTGTCCTTGGTTTGCGACCGTTCCATTCCATACCTTCAAACCAATGGCTGAAATACAAGCGCGATGCAACGCCCTCCAAGCCCAGCAATGTTTGCAGGTCGGCGGCACTGGTTTGCTGCGCATACTCTGTCATTTTGTCAATCGCATCTTTTACACCTTGCGATTTACTGCGGACGCCTTTAAGCACTTCGGTCTGATTCATAATCTTATTGCAGACCAGATGCCGGGCAATATCTAATTCATTATAGTCATATTGCTTTCTGCGCAGCAGGAAATTGCCTTCTGTTGCACTGTTCCATAATCCGTATGGTCTGCAACTGTGCGACAACATATAAATGGAAAAGCCAAACTTTTTGCTCCTTTCCAGAATGCCGGACGTAATGCTTATACTCCCCGCAATCCACAATGAAAATATCTTGTGGCAGGTAGCTTGAAGGACGGTGTTTTCTTCGGCATCTTTAATGATTAAATTATCGTTTTTGAATGAAACTTTCTGTCCTTCCGAGGCAAAGCATATTACGATATTTTTTTCTCTGAAATCGGGCAGACTCAACATAAACTATAATCGCAAAGGTTTGAGTAAATGCAATTACGGCATTTTGCCTCAACCGGGACAAAGCCTGATGCATTCATATCAAAACTGTTGATTTGCTTAATCAGGTTTTCGAACTTCTGATGCATTTCCGGGTCTTCATGCGGCAGCGGTATCGGATAAGTTTTGTTGTGGGTCATATCATACAGCGCAATGCTTCTTACCTGGTAACCCATTTCGCAAAGGGCGTGATATTGCGCATACACCTGGAAGACATAGCCGTCATAAATAACCTTTATTTCCCGTTTACGTTCGGATAGTTTCCCGATGTCTGCGTCGAACAAATCCACCTTGCCGCATATTTTGTATTGCTCACAATAAATTTCCACGCCCTGCAAAATATTTTTGCGGGTGGAGTATGATTTTTTATCAATTGAATCATGCGCTGCCCTGCCTGCTATTTGCGGTTTTTGCTGGTAGAGCTGTGTATCGTAGCCCCCGTATAGTTGATGGAAATAGATAGATCGCGGACAGAAAATAAAGTCATTAAGAAATGATATGGGGATGTAGGTTTCCATCTTTCATTTTCTATATGCCCGCTCCTGCACAAAATCATGCCATTCCTTGTTGCTGATGGCTAACTTCTTTTCACCAACTCTTATTTTTTGCAACTGCAATAATCCCTTCAATGCTATGTGGTATGCGCCGTTTGCATCAGCATCTTTTGGCTCTATATCGGCAGCTTTTTCCGAATTGAAAAATACGCCCTTTTCATCTGCTACAGACGAAAGAATGAAATCCCTGTCATTTCCATCGGTATATCGCATTTGCAGCGTCAGCTTTAAATAGAAAATCATGTCTTTTAAAAACTGCGCATTATCTACGGCTATAACGGCTTTTCTAATGTCATTGCCTTTGTCAAATTCTATACCCTGTTTTCTCAAAAGCCCTTTCATGCCTTCAGTTACATTGACTTTGTTGTATTCTCTTTTACTTAGCTGATAGTGATACCGTTCCTCTCCATAAGTGCAGATTGTCCAGCGGCTCTTTTTCAACTGCTCTGCCTTATCGGTTCTGAATTTGTTGCAGTCAACATCAAACTCAAAATAATCTCTCGCCTTATTGTAGCGTATGTCTTCCATCTTGCCGAAAAATTCTTTTGCCTGTTTCTCGTTTTCGTATTTCGGATAAAGAAAGTTCACAAACCCTGTGGCAAAATCTATCTTGCTGGTATTAGCTGCTGGGACATAAAAGATGAAGCCGGTTTGCTTGCCCATATCTTTGAAACTTGTAAAAGGCGCTGTCAATTGATAAGCATTCAAAACACCGCCCGGCTCACCGGCTTCACGGTCTTTGAATACGAGATAATTCAGTTTGTCAATAAGCATCTTTTCTAATTTTTGGTACACCTGCCTTTCCACCTTCATCCGCCCCCGTTTAAACCCGAAATTCAAATCTTCTAATACCACGACAGCATTATGTTTAATCATCAACTGAGCTATTTTATGCACCACCTGCGACAGGAAGCCTTCCTTAAGCTCTTTAATTTTTCCGATGGTATCCCATGATTTACGGGCTTTGTCACGTTCCTCTTCTCTTCTCTTTAATTTGTCCTGATAATCGGTATTATAGATTTTGCCATTATGTTCATTCTTTATTTCATTAAATGAGCCTTGTAAAACATTGCCTTTATCATCGTTGATAATTTCGCCATTCTGATTGATTATCGTATAATATACCAAATGTCTTTCACCGCGGTCTATGCCGATAACGTTCACTTTGGAATTTTCTTTCAGGGCACGATTTACCTTGTCATTAAATTCGTTGGATTTAGAATCGGGCTTTGTATAATTCAAAATAACCGATAAATGAAACTGAAATTTATCAAAAGCAAAGCGTCTGTTGCTGATAATGGGATAATTGAATTTATCTTTTAATTTTTCGATATGATGTCCTTGTTTCAAGGTTTTCTCATTATAGTTTAATGATTTTTTCCTGAAGAAAACTTCTCCTGTTCCAATATCAAATCCATCCTGTTCGCCACTAAGTAATGCTTTAAAATACATTGTATGTAAATTCTCATTGCCTCTTGATTTTCTTTTTCCTTTTAAAAATTGTTCCGCATAGGACAAATCTTTATTTGTTATTTTAAAAATCAACAAAGGCTTTTCAGAACGATTTAAAACTTCGTCTAATTCTTTCTGGCTAACTTGGAAATAAGAGCAAGATTTTTCTTTGGCTAATTTTTCTATATCGGTGATTACTTCGCTGAAAAAAACATAATTCTTTGAAGCGTATTTCTGAGCGCTTGGGACTCTTTTCAGGCTGCCAAGTGTCTCTTTAAGATTTTCAACTACTTCATTATTCGCGGTTAAAAATTCTTTATAACCTATCAACTTTTCAAACGAATCAGGAAACTTCTCTCTTATTAAAGAAAAACAACCGCTTGGGGTTGGGGTCTCTTTTTCTAAATATTTATTTAATTCACTAACAAAGGATTCATCTTGGCTTTTTGAAAAACTTAATATTGCTTCAACAAGCCTCTCTTTATCCTTGCTATAAGAGTTTTTCCCGACATAACTATTCCCGTAAACGGAGGCTGTTTTGAGTTGATAATAGTCAAGGCGTTCATACTCACTTTTATCCATTACTTCATTTTGTAAATGTGACCGGAATAATTTTTTATCATTAGATATCCCCAGAAAATAATCATATTCTCCTATTGGGTTCTTCTTTCTGAATAAATATCCGCCTGATTGAGTTGCGTTATCACTGTCTTCTGTATGACTGTCAACCCATCCTCCCAAGAAATTTCCTTTATTCTCGAAATTCAATTTTATTTTTTCAGTGGAATGGGGCTTTTGCGTCAGAAAGCTGCGCACCCTGTTGTAAAGCGGAATAACAGAATTCAACTGGCGGAACAATTCGTCAAATTCAGCATAAAATGAGTTATCCTTATCAGGTATTTCGCCATTTTCTTTTTTTGGTGGCACAACGTAAAGCGGCTTTATAAAATGCAGGATATGCAGGTAACTGTCTAAATAATCTTTGATTGCGCCAACGGCTTTTTTATCTTGTATCAGTTCGCTGTTACTTTTGTATTTACGATTTAACACGGTTTGAACCGATTTATCCTCATGTTTTTGACGGAAATGTTTTATTACATTTGTTTTCTCTTTTTTGTCTTTGGCAATTTCAATGTTAGATGTGAGGGAATTGAAATATTGGAGAACAGGATTTTTCTGTTTCAAGATTTCCGCTCTTTTTTCTTCGTTATCAATTTCAGTTTCCTGCAAATACACTTTCAGGGCTGTTTCAATTTCTGAAATGTTGAAATAGCTTTTCTTTAGATATTTATTCGTCTCGTCTTCAAGTTTTTTTGTCTGTTTCTTTCCTTTTTGAAAATGGGAACGCAAGGCGTCCGCTATTACCGGATAACTGCCGAAGATTTGTTGTGAGACGGCTGTAATAAAATTATTGCGGATATGAATTTTAGAGAGGTCATTCTCGGCATTTAACTTTTTTGTAAACAGTGTTTCCAGTTCATCAATTACATTTTTCACTTTATTACCCCACACTGGCGAAGCAAATGCCTTAATGTCTTTTTCGTAGAACGCTTTTATTGCATTTAGACATACATCAGGCGATTCAAATATTTCTGGCAGGTAGGAGGCGCTTACCCGGTCGCTTAAAATTTGTTTATAGAGCGGCGCCATTATAGAGACTTGCTTTCCGGTAAGATTGTTCTGTTGCCTGAAAAGATTTATTTTCTCGTTTACACCTTGTATTTTGATGCCTTTGAAACTGGTTTTTCCGCCAAGAATGGTATTGTATCGGTCAATACCGCTTTGTGTCAGGCAATTGTTAAAATAATCCAGAGAGAAAACATCCTTCAACTTATTGCCGTCTAATTGCTCCTTCATTTGTTCCTGCACTTCTGAAAAATCAATCTTGTAATCTTTCGAGTTTTGAAAGGCTCTTATGTTAGCAATGAATTTTGGCAGGTTCTCATGCACAATGCGGTATGCAATAGCTGTGGATTGCTCTTTGTCTGAGTAGATATTTTCTCTATTATCATTAAATCCTCCAAAATAGGTGGTAAATCCTTTAAAGCATGAAACCAATTTTGCTTCTTCATTTTTACCCTGTTCTTTCAGAAATTCAGGGACTTTTTCTTCAATTAGTTTTTTCCCATCCTTAGTTGGATTATCTTTCAGCCATCCTGCAATCTCTTTCCGCAAAGCTTCGCTGATTTGCCCCAAAACCTTGTTGTCTCTTTCTGGCTTTATAAACTCATTGAGATAATCTTTAAGTTGCTGATTTGAGAGCTTTTTACCAGACAGAGCTTTTTCAATAAAATCCCGGTGATACTCGTCAATGAGCTTCTTCGCTTCCTTATAATCATCGGCTCTCTTTTTATCTTGTTTAAGCAGCCCTTTTTCTTTGATGAACTTTTCGGTCTCTCGTAGCGGCACCAATTCAAAGCGCAGGGTCTTGGAAAGCTGGTATTGGTTTGTGAAGTTGCTGAATATGTCTTTGTCTTTCATGGTTTGTGCCCCCTTTATTTTGACGTTTCCTGAGAAAAGTCCTCAGCGGC
>VGXX01000064.1 GCA_016873155.1 Planctomycetota bacterium
GATGCGGCAGTGGAAAATCAGAGAGATGTGCTCATTACGCTGCTGGCAGAAGTAGCGAGAAATTATATAGAAGTGCGCGGCTACCAGCGGAGGTTACAGATTATTTATAAGAACATAAGCACCCAGCAGGAAGCGGTGGAAATTGTCCAGGCGCGGTACAACGCCGGACTTTCCAGCGAAATTGACGTGGTACAGGCTGCGGCGTTACTGGCCACGACACAATCGCAAATACCGTCACTGGAAAATCCCATGAAACAGGCAATTCACCGCATTGGCATACTGCTGGGGCAAAAGCCGGGCGATTTACTAACGGAGTTAACCAAAGAATCTCAAATTCCACGCACCACCGTAATGGTGCCTGTGGGTTTGCCGTCTGATCTCTTGCGCCGCCGGCCTGACGTGCGCCGCGCAGAACGGGAACTGGCTGCGGCGACGGCGCGCATTGGTATGGCAACAGCAGATTGGTTTCCAAAATTTTCTCTGACAGGAAGTTTCGGGTTTCAGACCGAAGACATAAACGCTTTTTCCATTATCCACAGCCGCTTATGGTCGTTTGGGCCAACCGTTCGCTGGCCTATTTTTGATGCCGGTCGTATCCGCGCCAATATTCGGGTGCAAAATGCCCGACAGGAACAGGCGTTGCTCAATTACGAAAAGGCCGTGCTGACCTCCCTCGAAGACGTCGAGAATGCGCTCGTAGCATACACTGCAGAACAGGTGCGCCGCCAGAACCTCACGGAGGCGGTAAATGCCAATCGCCGCGCCGTGGAACTGGCCAATGAATTGTTCTCGAAAGGGCTGGTCAATTTCCTTAATGTGCTGGATGCAGAACGGTCACTCTGCAAATCGGAGGAAGAACTGGTACAGAACGAACGCTCCGTATCGCTGAACCTCGTCATCCTTTACAAGGCGCTTGGAGGAGGTTGGGAAACAGAACCGTCGTAATCATTTTTTAAATTTAATGTAGGGGTTTAAAATCTTAAACCCCTGTCGTACTATGAAAATCGGCATCCTATTTTAATCCAGCAGTACGACGTCAACCAATTGTCCCACGCTGAGTTTTTCTGCATCTTCTCGAACAATAAGTAAACAATTAGCCCTGGTGGTGGACAGCAAATCAGCAGAACCGTGCCATTCTACCGGAGAAACATACCATTGGTTGTTGTGCATACGAAGGAGGGCGGGACGATATTCACGGCGCTTTCTCTTGACGGGTATTTCTACCTCAAGAGACGCCTTTACGGTTGTCCTGTAGATGGTGGCAAATCCCATCATCTTGCGGATGGCTGGGTAAATGAATAATTCAAAGGTGACAAAGGATGCAACGGGATTTCCTGGTAATGCAAAGATAAAGGTCTTGTCTTTTTTTCCGAAAATGACGGGTTTTCCCGGTCTCAGCGCGACCTTTTCAAAATAGATATGGGCACCTAAATCCTTCATTACATCACCTACAAGGTCGTATTCACCCATAGAAACGCCACCAGAGAGGATCAGGATGTCCTTTTGTAAACCTTTTCGCATCATGCGGGAGATTTCTTCTTTGGTGTCCTTAACGGTACCCAGTAATTCAACGTCCGCCTTCAAACGCCTTGCCTGTGCAGCAAGTGAGTAACCGTTACTATTTCTAATCTGCGCTGCCGCAGGTTTTGACTCAACGTCCACCAATTCGGTGCCGGTGGAAATAATGCCCACCGCTGGAGTGGAAAACACCCCGACCCTTGATTTTCCGACGGTAGCGAGGATGCCGATTTCCTGGGGTCGGATGGTCACGCCTTTTCTGATCACTATCTGCCCCACTTTCATATCCTCGCCCATTTTCGAGATGTTTTTCCCCCCATCAATTCTCCTGAGAATTTTTACCCGGTTATCAGTCGGGAGGTCTTCTGTCTCCTCCACCTTGACCACAGCGTCAGCCCCCTCAGGGACAGCCGCACCGGTCATAATCTTGGACGCTTGTCCACGCAGCACCTTTTTCGTGGGCATGTGACCGGCCGCAATATCCTCAATCACAGCTAATTCAACCGGGGCACGAGCGGTATCTTCAGCAATCACGGCATAACCATCCATTGCCGAACGTTCAAATGGGGGCATATTAATGTCTGATTGGACATCCTGTGCAAGACACAATCCCAGCGCCCTCTCAAAAGGCACTGTTTTGGCTGGCAGCGACTCCGTTACATCCGTAACAATTTTTACAGCAGTATCGACAGAAATCATATTTAATTATGTTAAATGAACGGTAATAATAAGTCAAGCATTGTTACCCAAAAAGATTGATACCGTTGCTTCGAAAAAAGCTTGACAGGATGAAATCTAGTGGATATAAGGACATAACCTCTGATAATGATTCTTTTCGTAAGGAGTAATTATTGCATTATTTTCAAATTAAACATGTAATTCGCTGGCCGGGTGTTCTCTGTTTTATATTCATGCTCGGTTGCTCTCAATTGCAGGTCAAAGATGGTATCCTTTCACCACCACATAAAAACTATACAGTAAACATTCCAGGAAAAGGGTGGGAAATGATTAAGGTAGGTAAAGAAGATATCGCCTTATGGCATAAACAACATCACGCCATGATTGCCTTCATCTCCAGTGATATTGAAAACAAGACGCTTTCGCTGGAGATGTTAAATAATCAGCTCTTTATTGGCATGAAAAACAAAAAAATACTCTTGAATGAATCCATGCTCGTGGACAACCAGGAGGCAATGCACACTATTCTGATATGTGAAATAGACAATCATACGCTCAAGGTCGAATCCTACGTCATCAAAATTGAGGACAGGGTATGTGACCTGGTATACTGGGCGCCGTTTGATTCATTTGATTACGTCAGGGAAGATTTTGTGAGTGTAATAAACTCATTTAAATTTTCGAACTTATAGGGAACAACAACGATTGCCCATGAATATATTATTATCCATAGACATCATTGCTAAAAAATTTATCCTTTCGGTGGGACAAGTTACCCTATTAACGGTCAAAGGACTTGGTGGAATTTTTGTGCCTCCATTCAATCTGAAACTGGTATCACGGGAGGTTGACAATTTTGGCGCAGGCTCACTCCTGCTCGTTGACATTATCGCTCTCTTTACCGGGATGGTCATGGCCCTCCAGACGATCTACGGATTGAGCATATACGGCGCTGAGATGTATGTCGGCAGCGTGGTTTCCCTATCACTTGTGAGGGAATTGGGACCTGTCCTGACATCCATTATGGTAGGCGCAAGGGTAGGGTCTGGCATTGCAGCGGAGATTGGTTCCATGCAGGTGACCGAACAAATTGATGCCATGCGGGCGCTGGGGGCAAGCCCTGTCAAAAAACTGGTAACTCCGAAAATGCTTGCAGCGATGATTACCTTGCCATTGCTTACGGTTACCGCTGATATTGTTGGGATTTTTGGAGGCATGATTATTGCTATGTTTGAACTTGAGATAGACCGCATTTTCTATATTAATTCAGTCTTAACAACCATTAAGATATCAGACTTATTAAGTGGTATTGGGAAGACGGTATTTTTTGGTTTGCTCATTGCAGCAATTGGTTGTCATTTTGGATTAAAAACTACAGGAGGCACAACGGGAGTAGGTCGTTCTACAACAATTACCGTCGTGACTATTTCAATTTCAATCCTGATCTCAGATTTCTTTCTGACAAAATTGTTTTTGATTGTGTTTTAGCAATACAATCATGAAACCAATGAAAAAACTTTGAAATCACAGATTCTAGAGGTGGCTAGAAAATCTGTGTAATCTGCGAAATCTGTGGTTACATTTTATGTCCAAGATAATTATTGAATTTAAAGATGTGTATAAATCCTTCAATGGAATTTTTGTCCACAATGGGATAAACTTATCCATATTGGAGGGCGAAATTATATCGCTTCTTGGAGGGAGCGGGTCGGGAAAGAGTGTACTCCTGAAGGAGTTAATTGGGCTCATGAAGCCTGATAAGGGCGACATTATACTGTTGGATAATAACGTGACACAAATGAATGAAGACGCATTGATTGCGTTACGGGAACACATAGGGATGTTGTTTCAGGGGGCAGCATTGTTTGATTCACTTACGGTGTTCGAAAATATTGCATATCCGCTGCGGGAACATCTGAAGCTGACAGAAAAAGAGATTCAGGAGCGGGTAGCCGACAAACTGCACCTTGTGGGCTTGAGCGGTATCGAAAAGAAGATGCCGGATGAATTGAGCGGCGGGATGAAGAAACGGGTCGGACTGGCAAGGGCGATTGCTACCGAACCAAAAATCATCCTTTATGACGAACCTACAACGGGATTGGACCCGATGACTGCCCAGCGCATCAATGATTTGATTATTGAATTACAGAAAAAACTGGGAATGACCACTATCGTAGTAACGCACGATCTGCACTGCGTGAAAACCGTTTCGGACCGGATCGCCATGCTCCATGAAGGAAAGATTGTTGCCGTTGGAACGTGGGAAGAACTTGTATCCTCGAATATTCAGGTAGTGAAGGATTTTATCAGCGGTAATATTTGTGTGTAGAAGGGGCTTTTTATGACAAAAGAACAAATAGCTGAATTAAGGGCGGGAATCTTTACCGTGATAACACTCATAGGATTTGGCGCTATGGTATTTATTCTCGGCACCCAGAAGGGATATTTTGAACCCCAAATTACGTTAAAAACAAAATTTTTGAATGTGTATGGATTGCAGGCAGGCGCTCCGGTGCGATTTATGGGTGTGGGAATAGGACAGGTAAAAGGCATCATTTTACCCAGGGAATTGTCTTGCGCAGAAATTGAGGTACTACTCCAGGTAAATAAATCAGTTCAGAAGAATATAACCCGTGATTCCGTTGCTACTATTAAATGGTTGAGCTATGTAACGGGGGATTCTTATATAGAGATTACGTCCGGCGCATGCCTTGAACCGGTTGTGCGGGATGGAGATTTCATAAAAAGCGCAGAACCAATCAACTATACCACAGTTATTGAGAGTGGACTTGGTATCATCGAGTCGTTTTCAAAGTTTTTTAAAAAGCTGGATGAAAGCGGTTTTGTAGAATCATTGAGCAACGTTTCTGCATCACTGAATGAAAGTGTGAAAACCTTCCAAAAAGGAGAAGGATTGCTCCACTCCCTGATTTATGATCCTAAAGGAAAACAACTCCTGGAGAATCTGGTTGACACCTCCGAATCTCTCAAGCGAATTAGCGCAGGAATTGAGGAAGGAGAGGGAACTCTTGGCGCCATGATATCAGACCCAACCCTGTATGATAATTTAAAGAGGCTTCTGGGTGGTGCCGAGCGCAGTTTTCTCTTACGTAGTATGATTCGGAAAAGCATTGAGAAGGGGAAAGAGGAGAAATAAGTTAGAATATTTCCTTCGACTATTGTCAAGGAAATTATTTGACAGCAACAATGATATTTCCCAGGGAAAAAAGAATATTAACATCCGTGTTTTTGAATAGCTTAAGGTAGACTATTTGAGGGAAGGCGACAATGAATTTTTTGAGTGTCGCGGGTATTATTTTGCCAAGGATACCTGTGTTTATTTTTATAAGGATATATTTACAAACAAAATCAATGAAAAATTCTCTGGTACCACCGAGTGAATGTATATAATTTATTGTAAAACCTGTCTGTTCTCTGACCAACTCTATCAAACCCTGCTGGCTAAATCTGTAAAGGTCTTCGGGATCGTTATGAAGCCAGTAATTTTGCGGTGCAGACAAAACAAGAACGCATCCTGGTTTTAATACCCTATGGATTTCCTTCAGCACTTCCAATGGTTGTTTTACATGCTCAAGTATTTCAAGACAAAGAACCGTATCGAAGGAGTCTTTTTTGAATGGTAATTGGTGTGCATTAGCAAAGATATCAACGGCGTCTTTTTTATGGAATGTCTGAGGTATCTCTATTCCTGTATAAGAGACAGTATGTGGAGAAAAAATGTCCAGATACGGTTTCTCACCACACCCTATATCCAGCAATCGTCCTTTTACGTGAGGCACTGTTTTTAGTATTTCGCGCAGGAGCAACTCATTAGCCAGCACCGAATTGGTTGCCTTCCAGGAGATTTTGTACTTGTCATAAGTTTTGTTTACTAAGGCACAAAAATCATTCTTTTCAAGGGGCATGTTAATTTTCAATTTCTTGCTTCAAGATAAGAGATTGAAGTATTTTGTAATATCCTGACATCCGTGCTTTGATCAGAGGGATATTTTTCCAGGCCGTTAAACCCGTAAATGATTGCAATAAATCCTTAATCGAAGAGAATGAAAAACATCTCAGGAAAAGCAACCCGCATTCAGCCCAGACAAATGCCATGCAGTTTTTACACGACTTACTCATGTTCTTCCTGAAAAAATAATAATGGTTGACAATCTTCATAATTTCTACAGTTTCAAGATTGCCTCTTGCAGCGGGTGACCTTTTATGAACCAATTCCGCAAATGGCGTATAAAGAAATTTATATTTCTTAGATACCCGATAGGTAAAATCATCATCTTCCTGGTAAGAATATCCATAAAACCATTCATCAAAAGTAAATTCCCGAAAAACCTCTTTTTTGACACTCATATTACATGTGGGCATGACTTCAACTGATACAATACCGGCTTTTGAGTCTGGATAAGCAGGAAATCCGGACGGTTGCATACGTCCATTTCCTTCAACGTGAGGCAATAAAAAAAGATTACAGAACAACCTGTTCAAAAAGCGTAAAAAGGGAACTTCCTTTTGCGTGGGTTCCCCGTCATTTGGTATTTTCATATAACCCATAACGCCGGCAATATTTTCAGGATTTTCGCGATAGGTTTCCAGGATATGATAAATATAGTATTTATCCAGCACCACGTCATCGTCTAAAAATATAATAACATCACCCCGTGCAAGTCTTACAGCTTTGTTCCATGCGGCTGTTTTTCTGATCTTACCAGATATGACCTCTTGTCTATGATACGTTAGTTTTATACCCGTAGTCGCAAGCGCCTTCTTAACCATTTCCATGCTTTCACTGGTATCACTGGCATCTACCAATATGATTTCATCCGGTTTTACCGTTTGAATAAGTATCGAATCAATACATTCTTTTAAATCCTGGAAACGATTTTTGGTTGAGATGAGAAGGGATACAAGGGTCGTGTTTTTTTTACTCAAGTTCACGTGTATGTTCACAAGCTAAATCTCTCAAGACAATTTTTATGGATAATTTCATTTTTCCACAACATATAAAACTGAACGAGGGTGAATTCCATGCCTTTCAAAAACATCTGCTCCAAAGTAATCAATCCCAAGTTGATATACCTTAAAACCTGCATCCCCTAATCTGCTTACAAAACCTTCCTTCGAATACATTCTGACATGATCATTCTGTCCAAAGTGTTTCCACCTGTCCGCCTCACTTGTAATACGAGGGTTTTCGTAAACTTCTTTCAGGGTAAGAAGGATTGGCGCCATAACAATACCAAATCCACCACCCTTTAATATCCTGTATAACTCGCACGTTGCCTTTCTATCATTTTCAACGTGTTCCAGTATATGTGAGCAAAGAAAGATATCCGCAGAATTATCCTCATAAACGGTCATATCAGCAATATCTACCCTGTCATTTACCTCTTCCATAAAAAGGTCTGCCGATCGGTATTCCAGGAATGAATGGCTTTTAATAAACATGCCAAGTGATGGTTCGGGTGCAAAATCAATAAACGTATGCTTTTTTGATTTATCCAAGGTATTAAATCTATTCGTGAAATAAAGCGCGTATAACCTGTCCCTGTCAGAAACGCCGCAGGCAGGGCATGAATGATTTAGAATATTGAAGGTCTCCATTGCAAAAATTGAATGAATAAACTGATGTTTATCAAATCTTTCAAAATAATAATCTGAAAGACGCTGAAAATATGCTACAGCCGTTTTACAAACAGGGCAAAAATATTTATCTCCTAAGTAAGAAGGTTTGAAAAACATCTTTTTGTAATATTTTTTTACAGCTTCTGGGACAAACCTTTTTACAACATTAATCATAGCCTTAAACCACCCTTTTATATTTTAACTTGAACCAATATATTAATGCGTGGACATTAACCTTTATTCTCAAATAATAATAGAATCTTTTGTCTGCCTTATTAAAACAGTAAAGCAATTTTTTGCTATATTTTAATAAATCACGTACATAACTAAACAGATGTTGATACGTTATGTCATTGCTCACATGGTAATCAATTAACACCTTTGTAATTCCTTCTCCCTTCACATGTTCAAGAAAATAGTCTCTTTTCAGTCTATCAGGAGAAATAAGATGATGTACAACTGCGCGTGGGTTATAGAGAATCTTCCATCCTCCACGATATAGTCTGATGCACATCTCTGTTTCTCCACCGGCAATAAGATTTTTTCCGCGTCTATCAAGTGCTGGATTAAATAATCCTGCAGAAATAATGGCTTCCTTCTTGAACGAAATATTTGCACCATAGGGGAATCCATCATTTTCTGTAAGTTCTTTTATGTGGGTTATTCCTAAGTCAAAACCGCTGAAATAACCGTTAAAAATGTTGCTTGTCCAGTAAGGCAACTTAACATCACCAGGAAACGACGGTATGATTTTACCTCCAACACACCCAATACTTGAATCACGGTAACTATCCAAAAGCATTTTGAGCCAATGGGAATGTGGAATCGCATCATCGTCTAAAAAGGCAATAATATTTGAGTGTGCTTGTTGTACGCCGCAATTCCTGGCAAAGTTTAAGCCTTGTTGTTTTTCAAAGAGATATTTTATGTTTAAACGGGTGAATTTCCCGATGCTGGTTTCTACAGCCTCTTTTGTGTTATCGTTTGAATTGTTGTCGACAACAAGCACTTCATAGTCGTGAGATGGAAGGCTTTGATTGTTTAAAGCTTCCAATACAAGTATGAGTTTTTCAGAACGATTAAAGGTGGGAATGATGACGCTAATCAGCTTATTTATCATTAAAGTTGCACATCAGTATTCTGCACGTATTTTTGCAGTCTTTTATATCCTTTCTTTGCTGGATGGCTTTTCTACCGTTCCACAATTGTTCAGGTTTTCGCCGCAAAATATTTCCTACAGAATCCATGCTAAAGCATAATCTGGTTTCACCATACGGATCTATACTGAAATTATTAATCCCTACCATGCATTTTGTTTTCAACATTTCTTTGGGATTTTGGAAATAACGTTTCATCCACTGGAGTGATTTAAAAGAGTTACCGATGCGGTATCCTTTTTTCTTGTATTCAATAATCCCATCTATGGTAGAAAGCATACCGTGTATATCCTGTGGCCAGAGAGGGTTATTTACATACCATGTATTTTCTTCATGAAAATGATGGTTACTATCAAAAGGGCTAAAAGAGGTTGTATCATGTAATGCTTGAAAACCTATGCCATCTAGATGATTCTCTCGAGTAAATTTTATTAAATCAATAACTTCGTGCTGGTTATACCTCATAAGAACGGTGATAATACACACAAACATGTTTTTCTCTGCTTTATTTAATAAGCTAATTGCTGATAAAGCCCTAGCGTGACTACCTTCTACTCCCCTTGTAAAATCATGAGTGGATGGTGTAACACCATTCAGTGTGATGGAAATCCCGTTAAGTTCCGATGCCCGTATCCTATCCGCGGTCGCAGAGGTAATATGATACCCGCTCGATACGGCTGTTACATAGATATTCTGTTTGCGTGCAAACGAGATGATATCGAATATATCCTCACGTAAGAATATCTCGCCTCCGCTAATACAAACGCGATAATTTCCCAACCATCGTTTTAGTGAGCAAATAATTTCTTTCCATGCAGAGGCATCCAGTTCCTTTCTGACTGTTTGAGACGACCATTTGCTGCATGTCCTGCAGCGTAACGAGCATCTATCCGTTACATCAAAGGTAATCACAGAAGGTTTTATAAAGCTTGCCCGATTTATACGATAAGCTATGTGAGAGAGTGTTTTGTCAAACATTTAGTCTAGCTATTTCACTACCTTATTGGAATGATGCAGTATTTTTGCCGGACATTGGATTAAGCCACTATAGGCAGGCAGATAAGGCGCTCTGTTGTTTGAAAAAGATGTTATCGCAAATTGAGCAGCATTCGGCCATGTCTCATAATCAATCTGACCGTCCATACTCCCTACGTAGATGCTTACGATGTAAGCATTGTGAATAAGGGGGAGAGACTCAAAAAAACATTGAACCGTTCCGCTACCCTCAATAAAATTAATGTTATTTTCCGTATATCCGGAATTTGCACAAATGAGCCAAATACCATCTGTTGTCTGTATGATAAACCTGAAATCGGGATTGTCAATTCTTCTAGCAGCATAATAATTTACCGTAACAACCATACTGCCTCCAGTTTCAAAGGCATCGACCCTGTTCCCCGTAGCATCAGAAATAGACACACTCGTTATCCTTACCTCTCCTGTCCCCCATCGTTTCTCATGTGTCTTTGGCTCGTGAAGGCTCGCAGCCTTATTCATTTCATTGTAATAATATGAGATAACCTCCGATGTTTGCCCGATTTTTCGGATACAACCCTTATCCAAAAAAATAACCCTTTTACAGAGCGCTTGAACCCGGTAAATATCATGAGAAACAAAAACAATTGTAACATGTCCTTTTGAAAGGATTTCATGCAGCCTCTCATAGCATTTTTTCCGGAAATTCATATCCCCGACAGCCAGCACCTCATCAATAAGCAGAACATCGGGGTCTACATGTATCGCCACCGCAAAACCAAGCCGCGCATACATTCCTGAGGAATAATGCTTAATCGGGGTATCAATAAATTGTTCGAGTTCAGCAAATTCAACAATGCTGTTAAATTTTTCATGAATCTCTTTTCTCTTCAACCCCATAATGGAGCCGTAAAGATATATATTTTCACGCCCGGTTAATTCATGATGGAAACCCGCACCGAGTTCTATTAAGGCTGAAATCTTTCCAACGGCAATTATTTTTCCTGAAGTAGGCTCGATAGTATGCGCCAGGAGCTTTAAGATGGTGCTTTTGCCTGCCCCATTTGGACCGACAACCCCCAGAGCTTCTCCTTGCTTTAGTTCGAAGCTAACGTCCTTTAATGCATAAAAATCGTCGTCGTTTTGGTTTTGAGAGGAATCGTTTTGAGTATTTATAATACGGTTTATTATTTTAGGCAAAAAGCCCCTGAACCCATTGAAATTCATATAACCCAGGGTATATTTTTTTGATACGTTTTCGAATTTGATTACAGTCTTAGACATGTTTATATTGCATCGGCGAATTTCATTTCTACCTTTTTAAAAAAACAGTACGCCAAACCAAAGCTGATTAAGGATATAATAGCGGCCATACCCAGATATTTAATGTCGGGAGGATTTCTGTACAAAATAACCTGCCGATAAGAATCCATAATACCGGCCATAGGATTGAGCATGTACAATGATAAATATTTTGCAGGAACTATATTTGTTGGATACACTACAGGCGTGACAAACATCCAGAGCTGTAAACCGAGAGGGACGATATAACGAACGTCTCTGAAAAACACAATGACGGCAGACCCAAAAAAGGCAATTCCAAGGGTAAATAGAATTTGGATACAAACAATGAACGGAACAAAAAAAACATACCAGCTTAATTGAATATGGTAGTAAAACATCATGAAAACAAAAAGAATGCCCGCAACCAGAAAGTCAAGAAGGCACGCCGATATGGACGCGATAGGGAAGATTTCTCTGGGAAAGTATATCTTGGTAATGAGATTGCTGTTGTTGATAAGACTGGGAATTGCAAAGGTCAGCGATGACGCAAAAAATGACCATGGTAATAATGAACAATATGAAAAAATTGGATATGGAGTATCACCGGTCTGTACGTGTAAGAACTTCGAGAAAACCGCTGTAAATATCAACATTAATGATACAGGTTGGATAATTGCCCAGGCCGCACCTAAAAGCGATTGCTTATATCGTGATTTGATGTCCCTTAAGGTAATATTGATAAGCAGTTCATGGTATGAAAGCAATTTTTTAAGATGCGGTAACATAGCGATACTTATCTTAACCTTTTGATAAAGACGTGGACTTCACCGTCGGCTTCTTCAATGCCCAGGAGTTCGTTTCCCGTGGTGTTGCACCAGGAAACAATATCCTTCTTAATGCCTTCGTCTGTGGCGATAACTTCAAGAACCTTGCCTATTTCAATATCTTTGATTTTGCCTGCCGTTTTAAAAATAGGCATAGGACACATGAGGCCGTAACAGTCCAAAGTTTCATCTGCTTTCATAAATGCCAACTTTCGCGTACAAACAGTTCGGGAGACACAATCTTTATTCCTTTATATTCAAGGCCGATATAAGCACATTGGTATCAAGGACTACTTTCGTGCCCATTTAATTGCCTCATCCACAACATCCTCTCCCAACTCTTCTTTTTTGAATCGTTTCTCTATCTTCTTAGATAAACTTCCAAATCGCTCAGAGATAGAAGGTTTCTGAATCTTTTTAATCACTAAATAATCCTTCCCGCTAAACAAAAAAAGTTCGTCATCGAACTTTAAACCTAAGGTTCTCTTTATCTCCTCAAGGAGGATGGAATCACCGGTTTTGTCTAACTTTAAAAGTTTATTCACTTTTTTATTATCTCCTCTTGTAAATACTTTTATTTCTTGTTTTGTTCCGTTCTATTTTTCAACACACTTTATAAAATCCCCAATTTTAATGCCCGTGATGTTCGTCATGTGCGTGTGTTTTCTTTTTCTCAAGACCTTTTCCCGTTGTTTTCTTGAGGTAGTCATCAATGGCTGCTTCGATGGCTTCTTCTGCAAGCACAGAACAATGCATCTTGGCCGGGGGCAGTCCGCCTAATGCCTCTGCCACCGCTTTGTTGGTTAGCTTTAAGGCCTCTTCTACGGTCTTTCCCTTAATCATTTCAGTAGAAATACTGCTGGTAGCTATCGCAGCTCCGCAACCGAAGGTCTTGAATTTTACATCTACAATGACGTTATTCTCGACCTTAATGGACATCTTCATAATATCGCCACAAGCCGGGTTTCCAACCTCCCCCACACCACTAGCATCGGGGAATTCTCCTACATTACGGGGATTTGCAAAATGATCCATGACCTTTGGACTGTACTGCATATAAAACTCCTTTATCTAAAATATTTCCTTTAACCCTATTTTTAATCCTTTTAAAGAGGCCGATTCGAGTATATCAACTTGAGAGTACGTCTTGTAAAGCTGATAAGCATCGCCTTTCAGGATATAAACTTCCACCTCTTTTTCTTCCGGAATTACTATCCAATATTCTTTCACGCCAAACCTTGCATACAACCTCTTCTTCTGCACCATATCCCTGTAAACGCTATTCTCTGAGATTATTTCTATCACAAGATTAGGCGCACCCTGTATATTCTTTTCCCCTATAATATCCAATCTATCCTTTGATATGAATAATATGTCCGGCTGTACTACGTTTTCGTTGTCAAGATAGACGTCACATGGAGCATAAAGCACCTCACCAAGATTGTTCCCCGATACAAATTTTTCAAGTATGAATTCGATTTTCCTTGAAACCCTTTGGTGTTTTGGCACAGGCGATGGTGTCAGAATTAATTCTCCATTAATAAGTTCATACCTCTTATCATCGGAAACCTTAACATAATCCTCGTACGTATATTTTTTCTTTTCAACCGCAATGGTCGCCATAACACACCTCCTTAAATTATGTCTTACCCACCCAAGACTTCGTAAATTCCCCTCTTGGGAGGGGGTATTTCTTAATTCTTAATTAAGAAAGATCGAAAATCCTTAACATTAAATTACTTCTTTTGACTATACAAGGGAGACATCTGCCTTAGGCGTTCAACAATAGGTGGTAATTTTTCTAAAACGTATTTAACATCAGCCTCAGAATTGTCAATCCCCAGGCTGAAAAGCACCGTCCCCTGAGCAAGCGCAGCGTCGACACCGGCGGCCATGATAACGTGGGACGCCTTCAGCGACCGTGAAGTACATGCAGAACCACTTGAAATGGCAATCCCCTGCATATCCAGAAACAATAATATGGATTCACCTTCGATATACTCTATACACAAACTGAGATTGCCCGGCAAACGATTCGTTGGATGTCCGTTGGGATACACATAATTGATGTTTTTCAGGATACCATCTCTTAGCTGATTTCTCAAGTTCTGTATTTTGTCTATGCGCTGCGACATTTCTGATTTTGCCAGTTCAGCC
This sequence comes from Planctomycetota bacterium, assembly GCA_016873155.1. Lineage (GTDB taxonomy): Bacteria > Planctomycetota > Brocadiia > Brocadiales > Brocadiaceae > Wunengus. Next base: position 14,234 of record VGXX01000064.1, read on the forward strand.
GCCTTGCCCATGCCAACAATCCCCATGATATTTTCCGTCCCTGCCCTGCGTCCGCCCTCCTGGACACCGCCCTCCATAAAAGGAAGTATTCTTACCCCTTCCCTGAGATACAGCACCCCAATCCCTGACGGGCCGTTAAATTGATTAGCTGACATACTTAATGCATCAACATGGGCATCCAGAACATCAATAGGTATATTTCCCGCTGCCGCAACTGCATCCGTATGAAAAATAACACCTTTCTCCTTCGTAATAGCTCCGATTTCCTTTATTGGCTCAATCGTCCCGATCTCACCATTGGCATACATAACAGACACCATCGTTGTCGTTGGTTTAATGGCCTTTTTAACGTCGTCAGGATTCACCATGCCATACTTATCAACGGGCAAGTGAGTAACTTCATATCCGGATTTCTCTAATGACTTTAAAGGATTGAGCACCGAAAAATGTTCAATTTGTGTGGTAATAATATGGTTTCCCTTTTTTTTGTGGGATGCCAAAATGCCTTTTATGGCAAAGTTGTTGGCCTCGGTGCCACTTGAGGTAAAGGTGATTTCACTGGGTTTGGCATGAATCAGATTTGCTACCTGTGTCCGCGCAGTTTGTATGGCATCGCTGGTAATCCTTCCAAATTGGTGCAAGTTGGAGGGATTGCCAAATCCCTCTTTCAAAAACGGTATCATAGCCTCCACCGCTTTAGGGTGTACGGGTGTGCCTGATGCGTTGTCCATATATATTTTTGTCATGAGATTTCTTCCTCTGGGATTAAAAAAATATGTAACAATTTAGTTTTTGAAAAACACCATGCATGTATTCATCGTATTACAGTAGGGGCAGGTTTAAAACCCGCCCCTGCACATTGGGAAATTCTCAATATTATAACATCTTCTCCTTTTAATCCAACCATTTAATGGTTAGTGATATTTTCTTAAACGCAAATTTTCTTCCCCACAACGGCAATATCCAGGTAAGCGATTTCGAATGCCGGAGATAGCGCTCAAACCGTCCAATTTGCAACCCTCAATCCTTTTATGCGCCTCTGGCTGCGTCCTTTCACTCATAAAGTCATCGGTAAATTTATCAAGGCTATTTATCAGGGAATCCCATGAATTTTGGGCTGGAATGAGCATCACAATATTGCCGGACTTTTTGATAAATACATGGTCATCCTCGAATCTATACTCTTTGGGCAGCCGAACGGCCTGGCTCTGGCCGTTTTGAAAGATTTTTGCAGTTTTCATAAAACACCTCCTGCAATTTTGAATTTACTGCTTTTCCGCAGGGGTTTTTATTTTACCTTTTCCAATTTCGCATAAGCCAACATAAGGTTTTTGGTTCCGCCAACATTAAAGCTGACCCGCACACTGGCCTTTCCCTTGCTGCCGGATACTTCCAGGATCCTTCCAATACCAAAAACGGGATGTCTGACTACTTCTCCACTCGAAAAGGGCACGGAATCATCTTCTGATGAGGGACTTATCAAATCATGGGCATCGATATCATTGAAATCAAAGTTGAGCATTGTGTCATGGGTTGTCAGATCCCCGATCGTTGTCGGGGACAAATTGTTTGCGTTAAAA
>VGXX01000065.1 GCA_016873155.1 Planctomycetota bacterium
TTCTTACCGTTTCCACGACCGTTGCCATTTCTTTTTATGTGAACGATATGCTCATCATTCAATCTATTGTGTGATACCTTTTTATCAGGTATGCCTGGTTTGTTATATACCCTTTCATTCTTCGCAGCGGGTTTTTTGATTATCAGAGGTTTGTTTTCTGTTGGTTCTTCTTTATTTCCAACCTCGCCGGCAATCCTATCTACCAGCGAGAGTAAGCTTTGTGCCTGTGCTGATAACTCCTCGCTTGCCGATGCCGTTTCTTCTGCATTTGCAGCATTTTGCTGGATGACCTGATCCATCTGGGATATGGCTTTCCCTACCTGTCCAACGCCTTCGGACTGTTCCTGTGAGGCATTGGCAATCTCATTCACCAGGTTGGTTACCTTCCTGACATTTTTCACAATTTCTTTCAGTGACACTTCTACCTTTTTCGTTAAATCCACACCAACGCCTACCTTCTTTCCGCTGTCTTCTATAAGCTGTGTTGTTTCCTTTGCGGCGCTGGCGCTGCGTTGAGCCAGGTTTCGGACTTCTTCGGCAACGACGGCAAATCCCTTACCATGCTCACCTGCCCTTGCCGCTTCTACGGCTGCGTTCAGTGCCAGCAAATTGGTCTGGAATGCAATTTCATCAATTACCTTGATGATATTTGCTATTTGTTTACTGCTGCCGCTGATTTCGTTTATAGCCGTGTTAAGCATGCCCATGGCTTGATCGCTCTGTTCCGCGGAAGTATTGCAGAGGTTTGCCAGGCTGGCGGCCTCTTTAGCATTATCTGCGTTTTGATTGACCATGGAGGAAATTTCTTCCATAGCCGAGGACGTCTCCTCAATTGAGGCTGCCTGTTGCGCGGACCCATCAGCCAGACTTTGGCTGGATTCAGAAATTTGTCCTGCCGCCGAGGCAACCTGCGAAGAACCTTCGGTAAGGTCTGCAAGCAATCTTTTAAAGAGGCCGGAAATCTTACCGGTAATTTTTAGAACGATCCACCCAAGCCCTACCACAAAAAGCACGGTAGCTATTCCAATAATAAAATTCCATTTCTTTAAAGAAATAGCCGCACGAAATGCCTCCTTTTTGTCAATTTCTGCAATGATCGACCATTTCAAATCTTTTATGTCAAGGGGAGCATATGCGCTTAATACCTCCGAGCCTCTATAATCTTTTATTATCTTACAATCGCTTTTATTGGCCAGCGCATCCGTTACAGCCTCTGTCTCTATCTTATTTACTAATAGAGTCCTCTTATTGGAGAATCTGGAATCAGACCGCATAAATTTATCACTTCCTACAAGATAGGTCTCACCCGTTTCTCCTAATCCGGCCCTTCCCATCATAACATTGTTGATCTGGTCGATGGGTATTTGAAGAGCCAGGACACCTATTTTGTTAAATCCATCACTAATGGGAGCTGCAATGAACGAGGCAGGCGCAAAGTCAGAAGGTGCATACGGTTCAAAGTCAGCTAATATTGCAACATTGTGACTTTCTGAGTTGGTTACTTCCTTGTAGAGTCTGGCTAAATTAGTATTTGTATAAGGGCCGTTCGTTAGGTTGGAACCAAAATCCGGCTCTTTATAGGCTGTATAGATTATGTTACCGGTTTCCGAATCGATTAAAAAAATATCGTAATAACCGCGTTTTTCCAACAAACCTTTGAAATAGGGGTGAAACATTGCATGGGTACTGCTGTACTCGCTGCCATCGGTGGCGCTGAGAAAATCGATCCTCTTTTCCTTATGGAATGGGTTTTTTGTTACATAAAGCTCGTGAGCCTTTTCGGTTCCTATCTCTTGAAAAGCACGTTTCATTTCCTTTATAGCGCTGCAAATCGTTGGATCCTCAGATAATGCAGAGATATCTAATCTTATTTTTTCAAAATATTCCTCTATCTGTTTTTTCTTAATATCTCTTACAGAAACTAATTGATTGAAGGATTGATCGTGAAGAGATTTTTTGGCTATTTGATAACTCAATACACCGGTAATTATGAAAGGCAGTAACCCGGCAATAACAAACAACGTGATAATTTTGGCGTTAAGGGTGATTTTCATTACTTATTCCTCCCGCTTATAAAGTTGTAACGAATTATGACTCTCACAGATTGGGCCTGTAAAGATGATTGAATAAAAATTTGTTTTATTAAAATGCTCTTGTTTGCTGTGTCACCTGATAATAATTATCGGCAAATTATCACAAAAATTTATCAAAAATTTTAAATTATTTACTAATACTAAACATATTTTCTGGATATTTTAATATGATAGAGAACAAAATAAGTTGAAAACCAAATTAATAGGACATATATTAGTACATTTATATTTTCTTCTTACGCATTTGTATTGTAATTATTAGTCTGGAATTTCAATAGGTGCATGGAAATTTCACAATGTCTTTTTGAATAAGCAGGTGTGATGTATTGCTGAAAACTAAGTTTGGGAGGCAGTCATAAGGGTATGTCAATAAATACGATGGATACTAAAATATTATTAGCAACGGATAAATTGGGAAAATATGGAGACATAGTTGGTCATTTGGGGAAAAATGGATTTTCCTGTATAATAACTGCCACCGACGGGAGTGAGGTATTAAAACATCTTGAGACCTGTATGCCAGATTTTGTTATCCTCGACGCAAATCTGCCTGTATTGGATGGATTTCAATTATGTAAATTAATGAAGTCTGCTGAATTCAAGCAATGCGAAAATATTCCTGTCGTTTTGTTATCCGAAACATATAGAACTAGTATGGCATCCGAATTGGCCAAATCCGTTGGCGCCTATGGGATACTCCATGCACCCTTTTCGGTAGACGACCTTTTATTTTTGATTTATAGTAAATTGTATCCTGAAAGAATTCCTGTAGACAAGGCCAAGTCATTAAAATATAAGGCAAAGGTAATGATTGCAGATGACGACCCTGAGACCGCGAGGGTATTAAAAGATTACATGAATGCGGAAGGATATGAGGTTTCAGTTGCACAGGATGGGCAAGAATCCATTCATATGCTAGGAGTTGAAAAACCCCAAATTCTTTTTTTGAATTATGATATACCAAAATTAAGCGGAAGAGATATCCTCACATGGATAAAGGAAACTATACCAGAAATAGTTGTTGTTGTAATGATAGCTCATGGTTCAGAATTCATGGCGATTGACTTGTTGAAGGCAGGTGCAAGCGATTACATCATAAAACCGTTCGATATTAGGGTGGTCTCTGGCATTTGTGAAGATGCTTTAAGAAGGTATAATATAAACCTCATGAATAAACGTGAAGGTGATGTGGAGTTAAAATTGCTTTCCATGGTAGATGGGATGGTTGACGGTGTCATACTTATGGATACAAAAGGCAGACCAACCTTAGTGAACAAGGCGGGAAAAGAAACACTTAAGTATTTAGATATAAAAAAAGCGGACGATGATTCTATAATAAGTATAAATAACGTCAATACGAAAGAAATTTATGATGAAATATTTATTAAAAAACAACGTTATATTTCATTTGAGATAAATGCAAAAGGGAAGGGCGAAAAATACTTCGTTATCATTGCTTCTGCGGTAACCGGCTTCGCAGGAGAAAGTATAGGTGTTGTTATTGTTCTCAGGGATGTTACGAGAGAATATCAGCTGCAGTACCAGGTCATAAAATCAGAAAAGCTGTATGCGGTAAGTAACTTAATAGCAGGAGCAGCCCATGAATTAAATAACCCGCTGGCAGGTATTCAGCTTTGCACGGATCTTGTGGTGAATGAACCCTCGATAAGTGAAAAGGCAAAGAAATATCTGGGCAGAATTCAAAAGGAGACCGAACAAATACAGGGTGTAATTAAAAGCCTGCTGACCTTTACAGGGAATTATACGCTGTCAAAAGAACATGTCAATATTAACGAAATTATTGAAGACATTCTCAGGCAAAAGGCCAATCAATTTGACCATGCAAATATTAGAGTCGTTAAATTGATAGATGAGAAATTACCTGCGGTTTTTGTGGATAAACACCAAATGAGGCGGGTATTTTTGAATATCATAGAAAATGCCTCTTCAGCTATAGAAGAATTACAAAATGATAAGTGTCTAACTATTAAAACGGAAAGAAATAAAGAAGTAGTAAAGATATCAATATCGGATACAGGACCTGAAATTCCGAAGGAACAACTGGCGAAAATATTTGAGCCGTTTTTTAATACTACCCGGCAGTATAAAAAAAGCAAGGGGGCGGGATTGGGACTGTCTGTTGCCCATAGTATTGTTGACCAGCACAATGGCAGGGTTTATGCCAGTAGTGAGTCTGGCGCTGGGGCAACCTTTGTTATTGAATTGCCTCTGGCATAAAATACATTTAGTATTTTCCAGGTCTTATGATTTTTATTTCTGACAGGAATAAATCATTGCTTGCTGGTATACATCTTATCCGGCGAGTTGCACAATTTTTCCACTACGCATACTTCGCAGAGCGGTTTCCGTGCAACACAGGTATGCCGTCCGTGTGTCCCAATGACAAGACACGACCTCGTCCATTTTTCCTGGGGAATGATCTTGCATATCTCCAATTCTACCTTATCGGGATCGTTGGATCTGGCAAGTCCTAAACGATGAGAAACACGAAAGACATGGGTATCAACGGCAATTGCCTGCTTTCCGAAGACATTGCCTAATAGCACGTTAGCCGTCTTTCTGCCCACACCCGGCAAGGCGACAAGGTCTTCCATCGTATCAGGCATATTCCCATTAAATTTTTCTACGAGTTCCTTGTTACAGGCAATAACGTTCTTGGCCTTATTTTTATAAAACCCCGTAGAACGGATTTCTTCCTCAAATACCTCTTGTTTCACGTTGGCATAATCCTTCGCCGTCTTGTATTTTTTAAATAGTGTTTCCGTTACCTTATTTACTCGTTCATCCGTACACTGTGCGGCCAGAATGGTGGCAACAAGCAATTCCAGGGGATTCCTGTAATGGAGGACAAGTCCTGCATCAGGATATGCCTTTTCAAGGAGTGATAATATTTTTTCTACACGAACTGCTGTTGTCATACGAGAAAAGGTTTTAATTTTAGTGTAACTTCAAAGAAACAAATAAAAAGGCTGGCGTCTTAAGATTTCCAAGAGTGTATCAAATCGCAACACTAGCAAATTATTGAGCAAAAAACAGCCTCAATATTTAACGAAAAATATCATTAAAAAACTTATCTTTATCCAAGGTGGATTGCCACATTCTATGCCGTCTTACAGATTCGATTCTTTTCCTTGCTGGTAAAGAAAGAAATCGGTTTGTTTCTACTGGCCCTAATTTTTCCATTAAAATATGAATAATTTGATTAAGCAGTTTTTCTTCGCTTATGAATTGCCCTTGCTTCATCTTAAATCTTCCTTAAAACAAAAATCAACGGGACTTACCACAGATATTTTAACATTTGACTTAATACATTTTCTGAGCAATTTATCATCACAGGTGATAAAAAAATCGGATGTTGCTTCTGCAAATGCTACATGAGCAGCATCAGCAACACCAAATTTGAAGTTGCATAGCTGTTCGGCTCTTTTTCTTATTTTACTCAAATCACAAGGTGGCTTTATACCGTATTTATCTAATAAATCCACTAACCAAAGCCTTTCACGTAGTTCTTCTATCGTTTCGATCTCTTTGAGATGGACAGGGGAAACTACCATTTCATAGAGCTTGTTCTGTATATTCTGAAGAATCAAATAGAATGCGTCTGTTTCAAGGCGTGTACGCATTATGTTCTGGTTGTCAAAAGGACGACACAATATGCAAACGTCTAAATAAAGTTTTTTCCTTGAGATATCTTTTATCACCTAAATCACTCTATTTTTTCAAATTTATTTTGTCAAGGAAAATAAAACAAAGGGTAAAAAGGGTCACCCATTAGTGATTTAATTTCTTCTAATTGTTTATGAATTTCGTCATCTTTCAATATCATTGATTTCATAACCGTTACTCGCCGACTTATCGAAGAATAACCAAGTCCAAACAAATTACCGATTTCCTCGTTATTGTACCAACCCGTACTCCATAAAAGATAGATTAGTAAATCGCGATTCAGTTTATCCGAATGGCATATCCTGGGGGATTGTAAAAAATCATTGGTATTGCATTTTAATACCCTTGCCGCTTTCTCCAGGATGGTTTTGGGGTTGGTGTCTCTTAAAACCTGCCGTTTTTGGGGAATTTCAACATCGGGTTTTTCGGACACATATTTGGACTTGATACGGTCAACAAACTCCTGGGATCCCAAAAAAAGACCGTGCCGAAAATCTTCCCATATTCTTTTCTCTTCCCGGGAATATTTTTGGGCCATTTCTCTATAAGCCTTGTTCTTATCTTCTGTATCAAAATGAGAAAGAATAGGCGCTGTACGTAACCAATCGGGTGATTTTTTGCCATAGGCATACACCGGATAACTGCTCCAGGGATAATCCACCAACCGCTTGACTATTCCGGCTCGCAGCGGATTCCTGTGGATATAACAGGAAAGGAGCATCAGATATTCATCATTTTCAACAAGAAAGTTTTTGAACCGTCCCTGGAAAAGGTGTCCATTTCTCTTGTGTTTTATATTATACTGGCGTGTATACGTCGTGCCAAACCATTGCATGCCCTTAGAAATATTGGGCTTATTGGTTTTGAGGAGCAAATGGTAGTGGTTATTCATGAGAACATAGGCATAAACCTCAATCTCAAACCTTTCCGACATTTTTCCCAAAATCTCCTGAAACGAAATACGATCATCGTTATCAGTAAAAATGTTCCTTCGCTCATTTCCCCGTGATAAGATGTGATAGTAAGCCCCTTCAAATTCTATGCGCCATTGTCTTGTCATGGCAGACAAGGTAGCAAAATTGCCTTCTCTTGTCAACAATATAATCACTAATCAAGGTGTGACCCCTTCTTTGTGTTCTTTGAGACCCTTCTTTGAGACCCTTCTTCCTTTCTCTTCTTCCTTTCTTCTTCTTTTTTTTCCTTCTTTTTTTGTGGCAAAATTTGAGTTCCTGCCAAAAGAACTTCATCGCCTGATCGCATAAATCCATGTTTGACCGCTTTTGCTACAACTTTTCCATTTTGCTTAGCAAAGAAATCCTGGATTCGCTCTGGAGAACACGAAATGAGTGTATCTGGTATACGAAAACCAATTTTTTGAGCGGTCATGAGTTGTTCTACTTTGTTAGCAGCTACCCAAAGTCTCTTAGGATGATTTAACCACAATTCTTCTGGGATTACTCGCCACAATGATCGCATTGTTTCAAGCAATTCAGTTTCTGCAAAAAGACACTCGACTTCAGTTGCATCCTCCCGAAATGTTGGAACAACTGGTTGGCGAAAATAAACGGATGCTATAGCAGAAGAGTGTATGCTTTGATCACCTAAAGTTAGAGTATAGCCAAAGCCACTTTTATTGAGTTCAATATCAATTAACACCGTTTCAGGGTATTGATCTGTATTAAACCGTACAAAAGGGATATTGCTTTCCCTTAGCCCATGAATCAAATAGTCAGATGCTAAATCGTGACGGTTTGTGATAATCAATAGCATTTGTCTTGACCAGGATCAGGATCATCATCACCGGGGTGTTGTCTTGTTTTGGAGTGGGTGGGTGCAGAAACGCCTGACAAGACCAGAGGTGTTTGATCTTCTTTGGATACAGTATTTAAATGTAGTTCTGGATTATAATATCCAGCAGGGCCGTCTGGCTCTACTACCATAGCTTTTGATACAAGAAAAACGGGTTTTGGTTGATTCATAATATGTACCTCCTACTTGATTTTCTTTGCGCACGATTAGCCGCCTAACAATAATTAGACTGGTCATTATAACTGTCCCTGGCATGCTGGGCTGTCAGTCTATTACGCCGGTATTTTGGATATAAAAATCTCATTATCTCATTTACCTCCTTAGCAAGACCAGCAGCCACCTGTCTTCCGAAAGGTTCGACAATACGGCTTTCACTTTAAAAAGGATGATAATACAAAAACGATGAAGGATGCAAGCTTTTTTTGGTTTTTCTGAAGAATGAACGGGAGGAAATCTCTCCTTGTTGGCCGATAATAGGTGTTTTAGCAAATTCTTGTGTCATAATTTGTGCTAATTTTAACCTACAATCAATCCAAAAGGGATAGAATTAATATGTATTTACATCCGTTCTGGTGCACGCATTCCAAGGATATGAAGACCGTTCTTTATGACCTGACGGGTGACGTCTACCAATAAAATTCTTGCTTTGGTGAGTTCTTCGTCATCTGACAGGACACGATGAGCATTATAAAACCTGTTCAAATTACCGCACACATCAATGAGATAATTGCTGATCAAAGAGGGTTCGTAAAATTCCGCTGCCTTCAATATAACGGAGGGGTATCTCCATAAATTCTTGATCAGGATAATGGTTTCATCTTCCTTCAATAATTCAAAATGTATGTCCGCCGTTACAGGTCTTCCGTATTTTCTCAGGATACTGCAAAGGCGAGCATGGGTATACTGAACATAAGGGCCCGTTTCCCCTTCGAAATTAAGCGCCTCATCCCAATCAAAGACCACGTCCTTATTACGCTTGGCGCTCAAATCGGCAAAGAGGACTGCTCCGATACCCACGTCTTTTGCAACGGCTTCTTTATTCTCTAAAGAAGGATTCTTTTCTTCGATAATTTTTCGAATGCGTTCAACGGCTTCGATGAGGAGGTCTTCCAGTAAAACGACCTTCCCTTTCCGGGTGGACATCTTGCCGTCCTTGAATTTCATAAGACCAAAATCCACATGCACACAATGGTTTGCCCAGCCGTATCCCATCAACTCTAAAACCTTAAAAACCTGCTTAAAATGGAGCTTTTGTTCAGAACCGACCACATAAATCATTTTTGCAAAGTTGTAGGTTTTCTTCCTGTATTCAGCGGCTGCAATGTCGCGGGTGGCGTAAAGGGTGGCGTCGTCTTTTTTGCGTAAAAGGCATGGAGGCATGCTGTAAGTTTCCAAGTCGACAATCAGTGCCTGCTCGCTAATCCTGGTTAGCCCCTTTCCCTTAATCCTTGTTACCGTATCCTCAACCATGGTATTGTAAAAACTCTCACCGATAAAGGCGTCGAAGTGTATTCCAAGCATATCGTAAATCTTCTGGAACTCTTTTAAGCTGATGTCCTTGAAGTGCTGCCACAGTTCTTTTGCCTCGGAATCCCCCGCTTCGAGCTTCTTGAACCATTCCCTTGCCTCGTCTTCCAGAGCCGTATTCTTTTCAGCCTCCTGATGGAATTTTACGTAGAGATTGTTCAGGTCTGTAACGGTGTATGATTTATGGGCGTTTTCACTTCCCCATTTTTTATAAGCAACAATCAACTGCCCGAATTGAGTTCCCCAATCGCCGAGGTGATTAATGCCCATACATCTGTATCCGAGGGTTTTGTAAATATTGTAAATTGCACTTCCGATAAGCGCAGAACGGAGGTGGTGAACGGCAAGGTGTTTGGCGATGTTTGGGGAAGAATAATCAATAACAACCGTTCTGCCGCTGCCTATATTTCCACTACCATAACAATCCCGCTCTTCACAAACCTTTTTCAATACCATCTCAGAAAATGTCGCTTTGTTTACAAAGAAGTTCACGTAGGGACCGATGGCCTTTATCTCTACTATTGGGCTGATAATAGGTAAGGTTTTAGCTAGTTCTGTGGCAATAATGTTTGGGGCTTTTTTAAGTGTTTTTGAGAGGCTGTAACAGGGAAATGCGTAATCACCCATCTTCAAATCGGGTGGTATTTCAATAAGTTTTTCTAACTCATCTTCCTGAAGGCTTGTTTTTTCTTTTAATAAAGATACGATAGTTTTTACAAAATAATCCATCTTTTGGTTTTTCTCTGCGACCTGTGATTAGTCTTTTTGTTACCTCAAACCCATTTTCTTTTTTACTTCGGCCATGGTATTTTCTGCCATATTTTTACATTTCTTTGCCCCTGTATGCAAGAGGTCTAACAGATGATCGGGGTTTTTAATCAGTTGCTCGTATCTGTAACGAATGGGGGTTAGCGCTTCAATGATGTTTTCTGAGAGAATCTTTTTGCATTCAATACAGCCAATTTCGGCGGAACGGCATACCACATTGATGCGGTCAATCTGTTCTTTTTTGGAAAAATACTTATGCAGGGTGTAGAGGTTGCAGATATCAGGATTGCCAGCGTCGGTGCGCCTTTTCCTGTTCTCATCTGTTACGGCCGTCGAGAGCTTCTTCCATATCGATTCAGGAGATTCTACCAGCGATATATAATTTCCCAGGCTCTTGCTCATCTTGGTTTTGCCATCGAGTCCCATAATTCTTGGGGCTTCGGAGAGTATCTCCATAGGATCGGGGAATGTCTCACCATATCGCATATTAAATTTTCTGGCAATCTCCCTGCATAATTCGATATGCTGTACCTGGTCTTCGCCCACGGGCACTGCCTCTCCTTTATAAAGCAGGATATCTGCTGCCTGCAAAACAGGATAGGTGAATAATCCTGCATTGATATTTTCCCTGTGCTGCTTTGACTTGTCTTTGAATTGGGTCATGCGCTCTAAATGCCCCATAGGGGTTACCGTGTTTAGAATCCAGGCGAGTTCTGTATGTTCAGGCACGTATGACTGGACAAAGATGATGCACCGGTTTGGGTCAAGACCTGCTGCAATATTGACGGCCGCCGCATTGAGAATGCGCTTTTGCATCTCTTCCGGATTATATTCAATGGTGATTGCATGGTAATCTACGATGCAAAAGATACAGTCGTACTGATCGATCATCCTTACCCAGTTCCTGATGGCTCCCAGGTAATTGCCGATATGCACATCCCCGCTGGGTTGGATTCCGCTAAAAAGCCGCTTTTTCATGAAATTATCCTTATCTTTTATAACGTATTTGGTTGTGTCTTTTTGATTCCCTACGCGGGTTCAAATTTGCAATTTGAACCCACTATTTATATTGTAATCTCGTTTGCGATGGCATAACGCTTATTATTCGTATAAACTCATGGGTTCAGGTTGCAAACCTGAACCTGCCGGAACATTTTTTTATTACATTTGTCTATTTCGCACAATAAATCTGTGTAATCTGCAAAATCTGTGGTTGCCTTTATAAGACCTTTGGCAGTATCTTTTTGATCCGCCTGGCTGCCTCTCTCGTATTTTTTATGCTGGGCACCAGGGCAAATCGCACGTAACCTTCTCCGGGATTTAATCCGCTTTCTGTCTTATCACTAATCCATGCGCCGGGCGTTGTTACTATGGCGATATCGGGTGAAAGTAATTTTCTGGCGAAATCGACAGAGGTCATTCCCTCCGGAGTCTTTTGCCATAGATAAATTGTCGATTCCGGGGTGCAGTCGGGAAGCTTGATGCGTTTGAATGCAGCTACTAATAAATCCCTTTTGATTTTATACTCAGCCCTCATCTTGTCGACATGGGTTTCGTCGCTGAGGGCGGCAATAGCTCCATCTTGTATAAAAGTGGCCGTACCGGAGTCAACGTTCGTCTTAACCTTTTTAAATATATCTACAATCCGCTTATCGCCGGCTACCCAGCCTACCCGATAGCACGTCATGGCGCTCCTCTTGGAGAAAGAATTAAAGACAATGACACTTTCTTTTGTAATCTCCAGGATGCTGTGAGGCGGTTCATGAAAATAAATTTCACTATATGCCTCGTCAGAAGCGATGATGATATTATATTTTTTCCCGAATTCAACAATTTCTTTTAAGTATGACAAAGGCGCGGTGGCGCCGGTAGGGCTGTTGGGGTAGTTGACCCAAAAAATCTTTGCCTTCCTGCAGACTTCTTCCGGAATGGATTTCAAGTCTATCAGGAATTTATTTTCAGCAAGAATCGGTACATAGTAAGGAATCCCTTCGGCGAACAGAGTTCCCCGCGTATACGGAGGATATCCAGGTGAAGGAATAATTACATAATCGCCCGGATTGACGATTCCTTCCGGAAAGTTGAATACAGCCTCTTTTGAACCGATCGTGGATGAAATCTCTGTAGCCGGGTCAAGCTGTACACCAAATCTTTTTTGTATCCACTGGCCAATAGCCTGCCGGAATTCGGGTGCGCCAATATAACTGGGATAACCAGAAGATTTACGCAACGTTATTCCCTTTTGAGTCGCCTTCCGCACAATTTCAGGGGTCGGCACTGTAGGGTCGCCCACACCAAAATCAATCGGGGTGATACCCATGGATTTTAATTTTTCTACTTCTTTATCAACTTCTGCGAAGGCATATGCACCAATAGACTGCAATCTCTTCGATGCTGTAATTTCCATACAATATAATTCCTTTCCATGTTGCTGTGCCATCGGGGCTAAAGCCCCGGTATGACGTGTGCCCACTAACCCCAGCCTTAAGGCTGGGGTTAGTGACGATCTTATCTGAATTGGGCTTTAGCCCTGACAGTGTCTGATCTTCAAAGTGTCGGACAACAAACTTGTTCAGATTATTTATTCTCAATTCGTTACTCTATTTTTTTGCCGGGTCGGTAATCGCTGGTTTAACAGGACTTCTTTTTGCGGTCATCTCTTTGATTTCGATCTCGAGGACATTTGTCTTATTCAACATCGCATCGGTAAAAGGCGCTTTAGGATTCTGCGGCGCATATTTATCCGCCAGTTTCTGGAGGGCTTCGTTTTTAGCATGCGGGTCAGAAAGTATTTTTATGCTGCCAAACAGAATCACAGACCTGTATGCAACGGAGGAAGCACAGGTTGGCTGCTTTACAAGCACATTGGTGACTTCTTCCACCTCGAAACATACATTTTGATTGGCACGGATATTTTCAATCTTTCTGCCTTCATTCGCGCAATGGAGGTATATTTTAGACGATTCCTTATCATACGTAAAATTCATGGGTGTGATGTATGGAATCCCATTGGCGCACGTCCCCAGCCTTCCCACCATGGCGTTGGAAAGAATGTCTTCGATTTCATTCTTATCGGTTATTTCTTTGTCTTTTCTTCTCACAGATTATATTTTTCTTCCAACTGCTTCTGCTACGGGCTTGAGTTCCTGCATTAACTGGTCAAATGCTTCGAGGGTAATTGTTTGCGGTCCATCAACGAATGACTTTTCAGGATCCGGGTGGGTTTCAATTAAAAGGCCGTCGGCGCCAACTGCTATAGAGCCTTTAGACATCGGGTTAACAAGGCTTCTCTTTCCGGTTCCATGACTGGGGTCTACAATAATAGGCAGGTGCGTCATCTCCTTGAGTTGTGGTACAACACTCAATGACAACGTAAAACGAGTATGAGTCTCAAAGGTTCTGATACCCCTTTCGCACAGAATAACATTGGGATTGTTTTGTGCCAGTACGTATTCTGCTGCCAGGAGAAATTCTTCAATAGTTGCGGACATCCCCCGTTTTAAAATCACCGGTTTTCCTGCTTCACCCACGGCGCGCAAGAGCAGGAAATTTTGCATATTGCGGGTTCCGATTTGTAATATATCGCTGTATTTACTTACTAATTTTACATGCTCAGGGGTCAGCACCTCTGTGACGATAGGCATGCCGGATGCCTCACGGGCGCGCGCCAGGTGTACGAGACCCTCTTCCTGTAAGCCTTGAAAAGTGTATGGATTGCTGCGGGGTTTGAACGCACCGCCTCTTAATGCAGTTGCGCCGGCATCTCTGACCCTTTTAGCAATTTCAACAATTTGCTCTTTACTTTCTATGGCGCATGGACCTGCAATAACGGCGATGTGGTCCCCCCCAATTTTTTTCCCATTACTGAGGTGAATAATGGTTTTAAAGTCCTTCCCTTCCTTACTGGCCAATTTATATGGAGCAAGAATTGGGACGGTCTTTTCTACACCGGGCAGCACATCCCAAAAATCAGCAGGTAATATCCGTTCGTCTCCAATAATCGCAATCACATTCCGGTTGGTGCCTTGCAATAAAACCCCTTTTAAGCCCGCCTTTTCAATGCTTTCAAGGACGTGATTAATGTCCTTTTTTGTAGATTCGACCTTCATTACAATAATCATAAACTATACCTCTTTTTAAAATTTATAGACAAAAAAAAACCCTAAAACAATAGGTTTTAGGGCAATATATTAATTTTCATAATTTAATATCTAACCCTAAGACCCTCCTTTATTATAATATCTAAAGTAATAGAAAACAGCGTAATGTTTCATTGTATTGTTACTAATGCAAGGTACATTCCCTCCGGTTAGTGCTTATCTGTCAGGGAAGGTAATGTTGGGGTTAAAAATTTTTTAGCGAAATAATTTCTATACCAAATTAAGGATAAAGTCTACATGACAAGATATTTATTGTCAAGGGTAATTTTAATGTGTTATATTTACGAATCTTACGCTAAACTCTAACGTTAAAAATCACACTCAAGGGTTAAAAAATTGAAAAAGTACCGTTATGTTTATTGCCTGCTGTTGCCATTTTTTATATCAATTATTGTTTACCTGAATTGTCTGCAAAATTCATTTGTATACGACGACGACTCCACCATTATAAATAATTACTTCATAAGGCACTGGAGCAACCTTCCCGATATTTTTACCAGGAAATACTTTGTCCTTTCAGCCGAATTGACCTATCGCCCTGTAGTGACTTTGTCTTACTTTATTGACTATACCTTTTGGCATTTGAATCCATGGGGATACCATCTCACCAATATTTTACTTCACGCCATCAATAGCGTCCTGGTTTTTATTTTTGCCTTTCAGGTATTTAAAAACAGAACGACGGCCTTAATTTCTACGATGTTCTTTTCTTCATATCCCCTCTTTTCTGAAGTGGTCAATGCCGTTGGTTTCCGGGAAGACCTATTGGCGTTCATGTTTTTTATCCTGGCATTCATCTGTTACCTGAAAGCAAATCAACAACGATATATCCTGTATTACCTAATATCATTATTTTGCTATTTCCTGAGTCTCTTTTCCAAAGAAATGGCGATTACTTTGCCCGTATTAGTCGTCTTGTACGACTCGGTTTTTAAAGGTCATTCGTACATGAAATCAAAGTATCTCCATTATTTGGGATATTTTTTCGTTGCTATTTTTTATATCCTGAACCGTTTCTTTTTCCTCCACAATCCATTGGAATCACAAATTCCTTACCCACAGGGTAGTTTTTTTGTCAACTTTCTGACCATGATTCATGTGCTGGCTTCTTACATAAAACTTCTCTTCCTGCCTTTTCATTTGAATGCCGACTACGTGGTTCCTTTTTCCACATCGCTTGCAAGCGTCTCATTTTGGCTGACTGCCATGCTCTTTATCGCAGTAGGTACAATTTCATACCGGCTGCGATTTCAGTACAAATACATGTACTTTTTTATCCTCTGGTTTTTTATCACGCTTATTCCCGTGATGAATATTGTCCCGCTGGGAAACATTATGGCGGAACGTTATTTATACATACCGGGCGCTGGTTA
>VGXX01000066.1 GCA_016873155.1 Planctomycetota bacterium
ATTAATTGTGTCTTCCTCCCTGCAATAAGCGCTGCGGGTTCACATACCGCCCACACGCCTATTTTTTCTTTAACAAACGTTGATTTATTGTGTTCTTTTGCACACGTTGCTATTTCTGATCTTGAAACAACCCTTAACGGTATGCCGAGTTCGTTTGATGTCTGCAACAAACCCGGCTCTTCGGATTTAATATCTATAGTAGCAAGTAATCGAACCTGCTTGATTTTACGATTTACTTTCTGAAGCGCATCGATAATGGACTTTTTTACCATTTCCCCAGAAATCCCTTTTTTACAGCCTATACCGATAATAATATCTTTTTGTGCATCCGTACCTGTGGTAATCACCGCGTCTGTATGGAGTATGGATGCGATCTGATGGGCCAGTTGATTCGCCCCCCCTTCATGACCGGAAAGCATACTAATCACAAAGCGCCCCACATCATCAACCACAACGACAGCTGGGTCTGTGTGTTTATCACGAATAAGAGGTGCGATCATCCGTACCACGATACCCATTGCCATAACAAACACAAGACCGTCATACTGTTTGAATATCTGATGAACCAGTTGCTGCAGTGGTTCAGTAAATAAGGTAATTCTGGCAGTTGGGTTATTTTCTGTAAAACAAGTATCTTGCGTTACTTTATTTAATACATAGATAGAAGGTATGGGCGTAAACCCTGATCCTATTCTCTGTGCAGTTTTTGAGCCTTGTTCAGTTAAGGCAATAATAGCTATGTTCATTTCTTCATTTCGATTGCTTCAAATTCTTCAAGTAATTCCCTTTGCCTTTTCGTCAAATCCTTAGGAGTGCGTATAACAATTCGCACATATTGATCGCCGTAGCCATGCCCTTTCAAGAGCGGCATGCCGTTGCCTCTGAGTCGAAATAGAGTGTCGGTCTGTGTCCCCGGAGGAATTTTCATTAAGGCATTTCCGTCTAACGTTGGCACCTCAACCTTTGAACCCAGCGCCGCCTCGGTGAATGTAATGGACTTTTCCAGATAGATATCACTCCCCTGCCTGTGAAAGATTGGATGTGGCTGTACAGAAATAATCACATAAATATCTTCCTTCAACTTCCCGATTGCCTTATCGGCAGTTATTCGTAAGGTCGTCCCATTATCCACGCCCTGTGGTATCTTTACGTTGATTTTATCCAGCTTCTGTACTTCGCCGCATCCGTGACAGCTTGGACACGGATGGTCAATAATATTTCCCCTTCCTCCACAAACATGACAGGCTCCGATTTTGATAATCCTGCCAAAACCCTGAAGTTGTTCCTGCTGTATTTCACCCTTTCCCTTGCAATAGGTACAAACTTTTGGAGTAGTGCCTCTTGCAGCGCCCGCCCCTCCGCATTCCGCACATACATCCATACGGGGAATGGCCACCTCTGTGCTGAGACCTCGGTATGCCTGTTCGAGGGTAATTTCTACCTGTACCCGTTTAACACGCTGTTCCGGTTGCTCAAAACCCCATCTCCGCGCGCCAAAGAAATCACTGAAGATGCTGCCGCGGCCAAAGAAATCAGAAAAGATGTCATGCCCGAAAATATCTTCAAGATCGCTCACATGACTAAAGTCGCGCCATGTGAATCCTTCCTTGCTAAAATCAGACGCTACGCCGGCATGACCGTATTGATCGTATTTGGCACGTTTGTTATCATCAATCAATACTTCGTAAGCCTCGGATATCTCTTTAAACTTTTGTTCAGCAAGTTTGGGATTATCCTTGTTAAGGTCAGGATGGAATTTTTTGGCAAGAGTACGATAGGCTGATTTAATCTCTTCTTTTGACGCTGTTCTAGCTATTCCCAATGTCTCATAATAATCTCTTTTGTCAGGCATAATTATATCTTACGTTTGTTTATGGCTTTATTCAATAATGAATAGCAAATCATTATCTAATGAGAAGAAATCAGAGGACACGAATACGTAATTCATTGTTTTGTATCTTCGTCCTTCATTTTATGGGATTCAGAGCCTACTACCAGCTTAGAGAAAAAGGTAATTGCTGCGATAACGATTGCTATTGCCCCGCCGAAATAGAGTGTTTCTAACGGTTTTTCCCACATAACAATGTGTTTTAAAAAGGTAATGACAATGACCACCACAGCCGCGGCAATCAGTTTTTCTTTTAAATCGCTGAGATCTCGTATTTTCAGCCAGTGTGGATAGCTAATAGACTGATTTCTATCCACAAATAATTCAAAAAGCCCGATTCCCATAACAAACATTACTACGGCAACCATAAACAGATCAATGGCAGAAATAAAATGCACCGCGAGTTCTACGCGATGTCCTTCATGATGAAATAGAAAATCCAGTATGCCCGGAATGCCATTAATAAACTCCCAAATTCCGGCAAATATTAAAAAACCGGAGGCTAAAATCGTAAGAATAGAAGCAACGGCTACAAAATATCGCCCAGCATTGACAAAAAATTTATTTATAATCGTTAAAAAATCAGGATTGTTCACGCAGCACCTTTATTTAAATGTATGGGAATTTCAATCTTTTGTCAAAGTAAAGGCATTTCCTTGTGTGCGACAACTACACCTTTTTCAGAAATAACAAACTGTTTGGCATCGGCCTCCAAATTATATCCAATGTGTTTCCCATCCGGTACTATTACAGATTTATCAAGGATTGCTTTTCGAATTTTGACATTTTTACCAATCCTCACACCAGCCATTAAAATCGAGTCGAAGACCTCTGAGTAATTATCAATTCTTACATTTGGGGAAAGAATCGATCTCTCTACGCGTGCACCGCTGATAATACACCCATTGGAAACAAGAGAATCCAAAACAGTGCCGTATCTTCCTCCCGGAAATAACTCAGAAAAGACCGTTTTTGCAGGGGAAAGCTGTTCATGATAGGTGCGAATCGGCCAATTATTATCGTAGAGATTAAAAATAGGGTCTACCTGGACAAGGTCCATATTCGTCTCCCAATAAGCATCGATAGTCCCTATGTCTCTCCAATATTTCACTGCTTTGTTATTCTTATCTCTAAATATGAATGCAAACACACGATCTTTGTTAATCATCGACGGAATAATGTTCTTCCCAAAATCATGTACCGTATCTCTTTTGGTATCCTCAATCACACGTTTCACCAATACTTGTGTATTGAAGAGATAAATACCCATGGATACAAGCGCCATTTCCGGATTCGATTGAATCGGTTTTGGGCTTGCCGGTTTTTCATTAAATTCTACAATCTGCTGTTCGTTGTCTATTGACATAACCCCAAACCTGCTTGCTTCTTTTATGGGTACTTCGATGCATGGTACCGTCAGATCGGCATTATTTGATTCATGGAACTCTATCAACTCACGATAATCCATCTTGTAAATATGGTCACCAGCGAGGATCAGCACCTTTTCAGGATGTTCCCCTTCTAACACATAAATATTTTGATATACAGCATCGGCCGTTCCTTGATACCACATGTCACTTATTCGTTTTTGAGGGGGGATATTTTCAATAAACTCATCCAACTCATTATTAAATATATTCCATCCAATTCTTAAATGTCTATCCAGGGAATAAGATTTATATTGCGTTAGCACACATATTTTTCGTAACTCGGAATTAATACAATTACTCAAGGTAAAATCAATAATGCGATATATACCACCGAAAGGAACTGCAGGTTTTGCCCTGTCCTTTGTTAAAGGATAAAGTCTCTCCCCCTGCCCTCCTGCCAATATCATTACAAGCACTTTATTTAACATAATAGTTCTTTTATCTTGTCTTTTAATTCAGTTAAATCAGAGGACTTAATTATATATGCATCTGCTGACCATGACATAAAATTATCCTTGTAACTGCTATAAGCCGTGTTAATAATAATGGGTACCTTTTTGTGTTCACTCAATATCTTTCCAATCGCTTCAATACCGCTTATCTTGGGCATATTGATATCCATTACAATAAGGTCTGGTGTGTGTTCCTTTACCTTCTTAATGGCATCCTGACCATCCTGCGCTGTAATAATATTGTATCCTTCAAGCGATAGTTCTTGCTTATAGAGTAAGAGTTGATTTATATCATCTTCCACTAATAAAATGGTCTTCATCATCCCCCCTCCTTCTTAAATTTATTCTTATTTATATCGGTAAGTATATGGAGAAAGTCGTGCCTTCTTGCAAAGAACTCTTCACTTTTATGAAACCGCCATGGTCATCTACGATTTTTTGAGATACAGCCAGTCCGACGCCTGTTCCATCTACCTTTGTAGTAAAAAAAGGAACAAAGATGTTTTGAAGAATTTCAGCGGTCATTCCCTCGCCCGTATCTGTAATATTAATTTTTACGTGTTCGTCTTCCCTTATTGTTTCTATTGTTAGCGCGCCGCCACCAGGCATCGATTCAACTGCATTTTTTATTAAATTCAAAAATACCTGTTTAATTTGTGTCGGATCAATTACAATTTTGGGTATCATAGAATTAAATATTTTGGTTAACGTAATACGACCGTTTTTAAAATACGGATCCATCAGGGAGCAGGTACTCTCTAATATTTCATTTATTTGAGATGCTACTTTAACTGATTCAACGGGTTTACTAAAATCCATAATGTTTGCAAGAATTCTTTCCAGCCGGCTGACTTCCTCCACAATAATTCCGGCGTTTTGTCTTGTTTGATCATCCTGACTGGAAGCCCGTAAAATTGATCTTGCAAAACCACCGATAGTTGCCAGCGGATTACGGATTTCATGCGCAACATATGCTGCCATATTACCAATAACAGCAAGTCTTTCAGAACGAATTAATCTGTCCTGTGTTTCTTCGAGTTCTCGGACCTTTTCACTTAATTTTTTATATGCCGCTGCATTTTCAATTGCCAATGCTGCCCGACTTGCAAAAGTTGTCATAATTTGAAAGTGTTCCTCTATTATCGGTTTTTTGCTGTAAAGATTGTCCGCACAAATTACTCCAATCGCTTCGTCTTTAGCTATTAATGGTATACAAACAAATTCATTTACACCGATCATATTTACAAATTTTTTATCAATATTTGGATTATGAAACGCATTCTTTTCCCAAATGATTTTTTTGTCTTTTACACACGAAACAATAACTTCATTTTCATCTCTCAGTGAGTATGCCATCAATCGCGTAATCATGTGTAAAGGAGTGTCCTCGCAGTAATTATCTTCGGACGCTTTAATAAGATCTTCCAGTTTTTCATACTTCGTGGCTATTTCACTCCATATCCTATTTGCTTCTTCCAGACTTGACGGGCCAACGGCCATCTTGCCATAGACAATATCCCGTTCTTTATCCACCAGAAAAAGCCTTGCACGATTAAATCCCAGAGCCGTGCCGGCAGTAACACAGGTCAAAATTAAGTGAAGTAACCGATCTATTTGCAGCGTACCTTGCATCAACTCTGCAAGTTTTCGTAATAAAGAAAGTTGATGAATCTTTTCTTCCTGCGCTGTAACATTTATTGAGAGCTTAAGTAAGTGCGTTATAGTGTTCTTTTCATCTTTTATCGGTGTTGTAATGTTTTGAATGTATCTTCTTTCGCCTTTTTCTGTGATGAGTTGTGTCTCACAGAACTGTTTCTCACCACTGGAAAGCGCTTCAAGGGCGGAACAATTCTTGCTTTCTTTACATTCACATTTATATACATCCCTACACGTTCTCCCTATAGGGTCATATCCCAAATGTAATATGCCAGAGAGCCTTTCGTTAGCACAGACAATATTCAAATCTTTATCCAGTATAACAAATCCCGCATTAAGCGCATCTATAACGTTGTTTAGAATATTGTCAACTTTGTCTTTTAGAATGTCAGGCAGCATACAATTTACTCTTTATATAATCACCAAAAATTTCATTTAGTTCTCTGGGATACCTCTATGTTAAAGCAATTTAAAACGTGCTTTTAAGTGATTTTACACTTTTATTTATTACGACACGCCATTTTTCCCCCGGCTTAATATTTAAACTCCATCTCGGAATGATCGAAGAATTCTGATAGACTAACTCATAGCCAGACTCTGATTGTGAAACCGTATAGATAGGAAATACAAAGACATCTCCAGGAATATTCCAATCCAATAACACTTCAATACCCAGCCATTCATCCACAAGGACTAATTTATTTTGTGAATATAATTCTTTTTCTATAGCCAAATTACCGATAATTTCTCTATTCTTTATGTAATAATATCTGCCAAAAGCATCTCCGGCAGTCATTGAGATATTAAACTCAACGCCAAATTGAGCATTACAAATATGCACGGAATGATTCTCAATAGTATATACAATATTCATTAAAGATTCATTATCCAGTATCTTTATCTCTTTCGTTATTCTAACCGGGCATTGATGTCCTCCGGATTCGACCACACCATCCTGATATAGTTTAATCAATACATCATCCTTACCCTGGTCTATTTTATAATTATATGAGGAGGTAACAAAGCTGCCTGTTTCCCGATATTCATTCCTGAAAACACCTTTTAACTTCGTACCGGGTTCAAAGAAATGATCTATTAAGCCTTCTTTAAGATACGTATCATAGTGTAGCATCTTTTCCAGGCCAGCCTGTTTTGACGGCATTACATCATGAATACTCTTTGCTTGCCCTGTATCGCCCGAATGGAGCGAGTCAATAATCTTCTTATGATAGACTTCTTTTCTACGCATAAGAGTATTAATCAAATTGATTCTTTTTGGCTTGTAATCAAGCTCATAGATATGACCGCCCCTATCCGGTTTGAAATAAACAGTCATTTGTGAATTACTCACACAAATTTCATCTTTGGTATCGCAGTCAAAGTCGGAAATGCGATAATGTGCTCCTTTTACTTTTCTCTTCTCTGCCAATGCCTCTGCGGCAATTAGATGACTTGCAACAGCAAATCTAAGATGTGGTAAATATATCCCACCAAACACCCCATGCCAATATGGGCAATTACACTGTCCCATAAATAGTTCTTTCTGAGCAGCCGTATATTCATCTCCGTTTTTATCCATTGAATCTACC
This sequence comes from Planctomycetota bacterium, assembly GCA_016873155.1. GTDB lineage: Bacteria > Planctomycetota > Brocadiia > Brocadiales > Brocadiaceae > Wunengus. Next base: position 7,016 of record VGXX01000066.1, read on the forward strand.
ATATCACTGACATGCATCATTTTGGCATAAAGAAGATCGGATTCAGGATATTTTATCTTAAAGTTCCTCCAAAATCCTCCTTTCATAAAACGCTTTACATTCGCACCCCATGGAACCTGATTCAGCCTGTTGTAAACATCTTCATAGTTAGAATACACCTCCACAGGCAAAGCCCATTCCAGCATTTCACGATACGAAGCATCTGGCAAATACACTTTACCTTTGGGTGAATAATTGTCGATTACATCATTAAATGTAACAAGATTTATCCAGTCTCTGTTTTCTAACAATACACTGATAAATCTTTCCAGCCAACCGTTTTTGTATACGTGGTCGTACGTTTTGGGCCACACACCAAACTTTTCCCCGTCGTCAGCATAAACCATCGTTACGTCTCCGCCTTCAGTTGCACAGGCTTTGAAATACTCGATGCATTTTGCCGGTTCTTCAAAGGGAATATAGTATCGTAACAATTCACTAGCAGGAAATATTTTCAATGTCTTTCCCTGGTCCTCAGTCACATAATAACCCGTTAACTGATGGTCTTCCAAACCTGCATATTTAAAATGGGAATCGTCTAACACGGTATACTCCATACCTGCGTCTGCAAATGTCTTCGCCAAATTCTGCTCCCAAACACGCTCAGGTACCCACATCCCCCGTATTTTACGTTGAAAATATTTCTGCAAATATTCTGTGTATCTTTTAATTTGCCCGATTCTATCTCGTTCAGGCAACATAACCATAATGGGTTCATAAAATCCCCCGCCCATCAATTCTATCTGATTCCTGTCAACAAGATGTTTAATTTGAGCAATCATATCCGATTTGTTGATTTCTATCCATTCTAACAAACAACCAGAAAAATGTATTGATACCTTTAAGGGTGGGTATTTCTCCAGAACGTCCAAAAACGGTTTATAAGCCTTATCGCATGCCTCGCTAATTACATTATCAAAATTGCCTATAGGTTGATGATTATGTATAGCAAGAATCAGATTTATCTTTTTAGACATTTAATTTCTACTTTTCTTTACAAGCATTTTATAGAGTTCGATATATTCTTTTGCACTTCTTTCCCATGACCAATCCTGAGCCATTCCATTTTTCATAAGATTAGTCCATTGAGCCTTGTTCTTAAAGAAACCCATGGCCCTTATAATAGTGGCTAATAAAAAATCAGAGTTGTACTCTTTAAACGAGAATCCATTGGCTTTCCCATTGGAAACAGAACATGAACGGATATCAGTAATAGTATCGGCCAGACCGCCGGTGCTCCGAACAATCGGAATAGTGCCATATTTTAGACTGTACAATTGATTTAACCCGCACGGTTCGAAACGCGACGGCATTAAGAACATATCTGACCCTGATTCAATCTCATGAGCCGATTTCTCGTCAAAGGTTAATTTTACTGCCACTTTTTTGGGAAATGTTTTTGCGTAAGCTTGAAATAATTCGTGGTATCGCTGTTCCCCGGTTCCTAACAAAACAAGCTGGAAATCGGTCTTCATTAAATCCTGGAATTTATTCGTAACTAAATCCAGGCCCTTTTGGTCTGTTAATCTTGTTATCATTCCTATAATAGGAACATCTCTCTCTGGTAGGTTATATTTTTGCTGCAAAGCCCTTTTACAAAGTTGCTTTCCTTTTAGGTTTTTTATACCATAATTTGTAACAATGTACTTGTCTGTTTCCGGATTCCATATAGAATAATCAATTCCATTGATAATACCATAAAGATCATTCGCTCTTTCTTTAAGAACATCATCAAGACCCGCGCCGTATTCAGGCGTTTGTATCTCTTTTGCGTAAGTTTTACTGACTGTAGTTATAAGGTCACTAAAGACAATACCTCCTTTCAGGAAATTCAGTTTTCCGTAAAATTCCAGTTGTTTCCAGTTAAAAAGGTTCCAATCCAACCCCGTCAGATTCATATCCCCCTGCCAGAAAATCCCCTGATATGTAATATTGTGTATCGTCATTATCGTTTTTGTATTTTTGAAACATTCCGTACCCGCACACTTTGTTTTTATATATACGGGGACAAGTCCTGTCTGCCAATCATTGCAGTGCACAATATCGGGACGTAGTTTGAGCTTTTCAATAACTTCCAAAGCGCCCTGGGCAAAAAAAATAAACCTTTCACTATTATCCTCAAAATCTTTTGTCGTTCCGGGATAATTATATAAGCCTTTTCGGCCGTAATATTGTTCATTGTCCAGGAAATAAACAGGTACCTGTGTACCAGGCAGAAATCCTTTATACACACAGCCGGATTTAAGTTTGTCACCAATTTTTACCTCAAACTGTATATTCGTTCTTGTTAAAGGACATTGACTTTCTTTTATTATTCCATACAGGGGCATGAGTACTACAATCTCCACGCCTAATTCATGTATGCTTTTGGGTATCGCCCCTGCAATATCAGCCAAACCACCTGTTTTCGCAAATGGTACAACTTCTGATGACAGGTAAACGACTTTCATTGCCGTACGCCCTCAACTTTCCTTTCTATACTGGCATTTCTAAGGAATTCAGCGGCGCTCTCAGGCGTTACCGTATTTATATAAAAACCACTGCCCCACTCAAATCCTGCAACTCTTGTTAGACGGGGAATGATCTCTATATGCCAATGATAATGTTCGATTTCCCCAAAAACAAATGGTGTTGTATGGACAATATAATTGTATGGTGGGAATTCTAACGATGCCTCAAGTTTGAGAAGAACTGTACGTAATACCTGAGCTAATTCTTCAATCTCGAGCTTTTGTAAATTTTCAAAGTGGGACGAATGGGTTTTTGACAGTATCCATATCTCGAAAGGAAATCGTGAAGCATAAGGTGTAAGGGCGACAAAATTATCTTCTTCCAGAACAATACGTGTTCCCGTGGATAATTCTTGTTGAACCATATCACAAAATAAACAACGACCTCTGTATTTATAAAACTCTTCGCATCCATTCATTTCGTGCATAACTGTTATGGGCACAATTGGAGTGACAATTAATTGTGAATGAGAATGTTCTAATGTAGCCCCCGCTGCTGTACCTACGTTTTTAAAAAGCAGTCCGTAGATGAATCGCTTGTCCTTTTTCAAATCTACTAATCTATCCCTGTATGTCCATAAAACTTCTTCTACCTGTTTATTATCAAGTTCTGTCAAAGAGATGATATGTTTTGGACTTTCTATAATAACTTCATGAGCCCCAATACCATTCATGGAATCATAGATTCCTTCTCCGCGTTTATTTAAGTTACCCTCTATCCGTAATGCAGGGAATTTATTGGATACCACCCTTACCCGCCATCCTTTTGTATTCGGTTGAGTGCCTCTTTCTCTATAAGCAATAATCTCAGGGGGAGTTTTATCCTCATTTCCTTGACAAAATGGGCAATATCCACCTTTAATAGGTTGTGGTTCCGTTTTAAAATCAGTAGGCCTCATAGCCCTTTCAGTCGCAATGATAACCCATCGACCGGAAATGGGGTCTTTCCGAAGCTCTGGCATATTTTGTTGTCCTCCTATGTTTTGTGCTGAAGTGATCTTCTTTATTACGGTATCACACCTGCCACATCATTCTTTCAAAATCTTTCGATGGTACGGAAAAACAAAATACCGTTCGAAGCGGCATTCTCTGGATAGTCTCAGTATCTTTCACTAACTCAATAAAAAACTCAACATCTGTTCCCGTGAAAAAAACTAAATCCGCAAAAGGACAGGATAATTCCAGTATTTTCCCGAAAGAAATACGATAAAAATCTTTCCCTTCATGCGTATCATTTTTATTTTTAATCGAAAATCTCAATGGCTTATCCATAAAAGCAGAAGTATGAATCTGTAATTCCCGGGGTTGTATAAATGTGATTACAAGCTTGCTTTTTTCCATGTATTGAGATAATAAATCTTTGTCAAAATCTATTCTTATAAATAAATTATCTACGTCGAATCCAAAGAACACGCTATGAATGGGCTGAGCAGAAGTTCTGTGCATGGTATCCATATCTTTACTTACACTATATTTACCGGCATCCAGCCACTCAAAATAGTTGCTCACGACACCGTCGAGTTTAATATCCAAAAATCTTTTTGGATGTGAATAAGGTTTTTTCCGATCAACCCTCGAAATAGGCGCATCCAATATCCTCGGCGTATCAACATTAAATAGTTTATACACATTCTTCAGGTGCAGCCTGAATAAGCTGTCAAACTCATCTTTATGAGGTGTAAAATGATCATCGCCTAACCACCAAAACCAATCACTACCCTCTGCGATGAAAATTTCTTCCCACACCTTTGCAATTGTGTCATTGTTTAAATGGGGTGTTTTTAACGCTTGATCCTTAACGAAAGAGCGGGTATCTTCTACCAAATCCCACGCACTATTTTTTTCTTCATGCCCAATCCATGTTGCCAGGTTGTGCCCAATCCAGGACCCCGGGCAAATATGTTGTAATGTTTGTTCCGGGGGGTACTCTTCCAAATAGTCGCGAATACGGACACATTCCAACTCGCAATCATTGCTAATTACTTCGTAAAGCTTTCTTAAAAAATCTACACCACAATTAGGATAGTATTCCCAGGCGTTTTCTCCGTCTAAGATAATAGTTACCAGGAGCGGTTTCCCGTTGACATTGTATTTTTTTAAATTATTAATTCTGTTCATAAAATCAGAAACCGCATTATCTACCATATATTGTGAATACTGAAAACCAATTAAGTCAGAAAGATGGTGATCGCGAAATACAACATTTATATTATCATCTTTTATATTAACCCGATATGGTTTATACAAAATATCAGGAGTAACTACATCGCCGTATTTGTCTCTTAAAATCTGATTATCCAGTGAACTTGCCAGTATCTCTTCGTCTGATGCTACCCATCGAAATCCGGCTTGTGACAATATCGGTATAATTTCATCACTCACAGCGCCTTCCGAAGGCCACATACCACTAGGCTTTTGGCCAAAGTGTCTTTCGTAAGTGAGAACTGCCTTTTCGACTTGTATCTTTGCGTCTTCAATTGCCAACAATTTCTTTTTGGGTAAAGAAAGGTGGGGTAAAACAACTCTTGCAGATTCTTGATTACATAACAAAGGCAAGATTGGATGATAATAAGGCGAGGTCGTAACTTCTATTTGTTTTGAATCCTGCAAACGTTTGTGAAGCGGAATAATTTGTTTAATTACTTCAATTTGTTTCGACAGCACAAATTCTTTATCTTCCTTTGTAAATCCTTCACCCCTCTTTACTAATTCCGCCAGTAAAGGGTCTCTTTGAATAATTAATGAATGATACCATGTAAGGTTAGCCCATACCTGTAAATCCTGAAAATCCCTACTAGAAAAATTCTTTAGTACATCCTGAGCACGTTTTCGTCTAAAATTGCGCTTCTTCAATAGTTCTTTATACCTCGGATAAATATCAATCATGTTTTGATGATTCGCAGAAAAAAAATTATCCAACACATAAAGCTTCTCTTCTTCCGTTAAATCTTCTGCCGCTATTTTTGTCAATTTCCAAAACCGATCAATGGCACAATTCTCTCCGTAATCTTTAAGTTGATCTAAGAGACACGGCACATAATTAAACGTTTGATGTATTTTGGGAAATTCTTCCAACAATAACGCCATGCCAATATAATCCTTTATCCCATGCAGCCTCACCCATGGCATAGAGTATTCACCCGTCAGGTTATCTTTATAATACGGCTGATGCTGGTGCCAATAAAATGCAATCTTAATCATACTCAAATATATTATTCCATAGTTTCAGGTAATTTCTTTACTATCTCTTCTGGATGTTTAATCTTCTTCCAATATTCGCCATATTGAAATTTCGGACTATGCTCACTCTCGTGACATATCACACAACTACTCTCATCTGTTACTCCATAAGACTCGGTCACATACTTTATATGCGTACTTCCAGCGCCGTGACAACTTTCACAGCCAACATTAATTAAACTACTATTATTTTCATAATTTAAAAACCCGGAAATATACCCATAACCAGTGGTATGACATTGAATACATTCTGGATCATATTGATATCCTTTCCTAACCAAAGTATCATATGCGGTTCCGTGTGTTGTTTTATTCCAGTGGTCATATACTATCTTATGACATATTCCGCATGTGCTACTGCCCACATACGACAAACCATTTGAAAGAGGTGCCTGTGGTATTTTACTTAATAAATCTTCATCTGCTAATATTTGTTGGTATTCTTTTAATAATGAAATCATTTCCTGCGAATCTTTGTAGTTACTATCAAGTGGAATAACCCCAATAGACTTTCTTTCTAACTCTGAATTATTTATTGAATATCTTGCAATTCCAATATGTTTTCCTTCTATTCCGGGAGAAACAATGGGAGTATTATTAATATAGGTTATCAAATCGGCAGGTTCTTCTATATTATGCCCTGTAATAATTAATCCTATTTCCGGAAAACATTTTGCAATTTCTATAGACTCTGCAAACGGTGCGTGTGAAAGCAATACTATTAAATTTACTTTCTCTTGCAACTGCTTAACTAAAGGCTTAAGGGTCTGGACCGGGTCTTTTACATTTACATATTCCAAAACATTATTATTGAGAAGGGATTTAGAAAGAATGCCCAAAAAGGCAATCTTAAATGTGTGTCCTGAAACAAAACATTCCTTCAAAACATACTGATTAATTTTCAGCGGAAATGAATCAACCAATTGTATATTACTAGAAAGAAATACAGTCTTATTTGTATGTGACAAATAATTTAATAATTGTGGACCAATTTCAATATCCTTTTCACCTAGATTATGTAAAATATAGTTCATTTCTCCAATAGCGCGACAGAAAATCTCCATTTTGATTTCATCCTGCCGCCCAACGGTTTTGGGTAGGTCACCCAGACTTACCGGTAAAACTACATCCTTTTTTCTCCTCAATGAATCTATAAATGTATATCTTCTTGAAATACCTCCAATTTGTCCTTCATAGCATCCACATGGTTCAAGATTTCCTGTCTCCTCCCCGGAAAATACTATGAATAAACTTCCTGAAGCACCATAAACCTTAATAGGTAAAAGAATAATTAGAAGGAACGACAAAAATCCAATATTCATCTTCATAAATAATGTTCATTTAACCTTTTATTTCCCCATGAACAGGAATGTTAATAACAGGTTGTATAGTACTATTCGTATATATCCTCAAACTTCCTGTAATCTTTCCAATCGCGATATCTTTGCCTAATTTAACATCGATTTTTTTAGTGCTAATATTATTTAACTCGGATATCATGTAGTTGAGATGGCTTGGGTCAGCTTCGATCTTTTCTATTTTCACATCCTTATTTATGAAATTAACTATCACCGTCTTTTTTACGTCCTGTCCTAATTTGACACTGCCAAAAGACAAGACCTCTGGATAAAACGTCAAATCACCGACTATTTCTCCAGAAAACGGGACATCTATTCTTTCCTGCTTATTACTGTTTGAATAAACAAATACTATCCCATTTAATTTTCCTAGATAATCATATTTACTAATTGTCACTTGACAAACATAGTTATTCTCACCTGTTTTATTTTTTATAATTGTAACATAAGGACTTGATGATTCTACTTTCTTGATATCGATTTTCAATTCCGGTACGGTTTTTATCTCCAAATTTTTAGTACAAAAATCTCCCTTTTTGATAATGCCAAAATTTATTCGTTTTGGGTTAACACTAACTTCTTCAATTACTTCACCTGTAACAGTTAATTTGTATTTTGAATTCTCCGGATCATTTGAGTTCACAATAACAGATTTTGTTACCTTTCCAACATAATGACCAGAATTAAACTTAATTTCTATTTCCCCTTCTTCGTCTTTGAGCAGAATGTTTTTAGATACTAATGCGGCAGTGCACCCGCATGATGATTTAACATTATTTATAACTAACTCACCTTTCCCAAGATTTTTTAATTTAAAGCCGTGTTTTATGCTCTCACCTATATAAATTTTGCCAAAATCATATATCTGTTCTTCAAAAAATATTTTTGGCTTTTCAATAGTTTTTCCATCGCGTATATTTTCATTTTGTATGTCTCCAGCATTTATAATGTGTGTACTTACAACGGTTGCAAGTAATAGCAACGTTATTTTTAATAAATGTAAGATCACTTTCATAATATCCATGTATCACCAACACCATGATTTTATAACAGTTTCAATGCACTATCAAATAAAAACATTTACGACAATTCCAGAAACACGAAGAGCCGGGTAGTGAGTAGGAAACCCACAGCGCCCAGCTCTTCGATAGTTTTCTTCTGATCCTGAGTTTACCAGGACCTGTTTAAGGTATTCCCTTAAACTTTATTTTGCATGA
>VGXX01000067.1 GCA_016873155.1 Planctomycetota bacterium
TAGGTCTGATAAGAATTATCGCTTTGCAAAATTTACACTAGAAATCTACGATGATCGGGATTTATTGGTCAAAAAAGAAGAATTTACAGTCCCAGACCTCCCGAAGGAGAGTGTAAAATCCTTTGAGTCCATGCTTATAGGGGTTGAAACGGGGCTCATTAATAGATATGTGATTAAGCCGGTTGAATAGGTATATGTCGTCTGTTTAAGCCTATTGCACAAATATAGTAAACGGTAAAAGAAAGCTGCCAACGTATTTAATACGTTCACTATAGTTTCACGAGAGGTTTATTGATAAGGAATCGCTTTAAGGATATAATAAAAAAGGAGTTTTTCGTTGTACGAGAAATACTGGGGACTGAATGAGCTGCCATTTGAGAATGTCCCTGACCCCCGATTTATGTATCATTCCACGCAGCACGAAGAGGCATTAATGAGATTACTCTATGCTACCAAAGCTCAGAAAGGCGCAGCCATGTTGTCGGGTGAAGTGGGATGCGGTAAAACTACCGTAAGCCGCGCTTTCGTCCAGGAACTGTCAAATGATGAGTATGAGGTCGGTATTATAGCAAACCCAAGCATGGCAGCGCTGGATTTTTTAAAAGAAATTCTTTATCAGTTAGGCATTGAAAAAACGGCGGATTCGAAGCCGGAACTTTTGCACATATTGAATGATGCCATGCTCCAGAATCTGAATAAGAAGAAAAAACAGTCCTCATTGTAGACGATGCCCAGGCAATCGAAGACGTCGTGACATTTGAAGAACTGAGGCTTTTATTGAATTTTCAATTAAATAATCAGTTTCTCTTAACCTTGATTTTAATAGGGCAACCGGAACTTCGCGATAAAGTAGTAAAGATACCGCAACTGGATTCCAGGATATCCATACGGTATCATTTAAAACCATTGGACATAAAGGAGACAGCGCAGTATATATTGTTTAGACTTAAAATTGCCGGTATGCAGAGGAATATTTTCACAAAAGAGGCAATTGAGAAAATTCATGAATATACGGGAGGCGTTCCGCGCAAGGTAAACAATACCTGTGATTTGAGCTTGCTGGTAGGTTTCAGTAAAAAAATAGAACTGATTGATTCGAAGATTATACAGCAGTTAATTGACGATGCGAAATAAATAGGGGTTAACGATGGGAAGACTCTCAGACTTAATTAAACAGGGAAAAGTCCCGGAGAAAAATGATAAGTCTATTCAAGACGAAAGGGACAAAATAAGGATCAGAGAACTTGCGGAGTTAAAAACAAAAAAAGAGACTGTTGTTGAAGAAAAAAAAGAACCCGTGAAGGCAGAGGAAGAGGATTTTCCCAGTGAATCCAGCACAAAGAAAGAAGAAAAAACCGCAGTCGGACTGGAAGACTTAGAATTTCCCAGTGAGTCAAAGGCAAAGGTACCCGAAAAGGTCTCTCAGAAAGTAGCTGAAAAGCCGTCATTTCCCGGAGAAGTAGAATCCCTCCCAACAGAAGCAGGAATCATCATCCGTGAGGAAGAACGGAAGGAAAAGGAATTCGTAGATATTTATGATGAATTTTATGAATTTTTGACGGAAGTGTTCGATGCCGCTAAGACAGATCAAAAATTCAGTATTGACAGAGGAGTTGAGTTGGTTGCCAAAGTCATTGATACCCCCAGTGCGATTGAAAGTCTTTATCGCAAGGCCATCTATAGAAAAGAATTTAAATATGATTCCAGGGTGCATGGCATCAATGTGGCGATTTTTGCCATCAAGATTGGCGAGGGTCTCGGATATAAAAGGGATCAGTTAGTTGAATTGGGGATTGCGGCATTAATTCACGATATCGGGATGTGTAAGATTCCTGATGAAGTGGTGAATAAAGAAGGAATTCTTACGAACGAAGAATATGCATTGATTAAGAAACATCCGCAGTTTGGGTATGAAATCGTATTGAATTCCCTGGGAGAAAAATACAAATGGCTTGCAGAGGTCGTTTCTCAAGAACAGGAACGTGAAGGAGGCCAGGGCTATCCTCGCGGTCTGCAGGGAAACGAAATCCATGAATATGCCAAGGTGATTGGTATCGTGGATGTTTACGAGGCGCTGAGCCATCCGCGTCCCCAGAGGAAAAGGTTCCTGCCTTATGAGTCTACAAAGGTGATTGTAAATTCATCAAAGAATATGTTTCCTCAGAAGTTGATAAGGGCATTGCTCACGAAATTGTCATGCTTTCCAATAAGTAGTTACGTGGTTCTCAATTCAAAGGCGATTGGCAGGGTTGTGGAAACGAACGAGGCGTCTCCGTTACGACCGGTTATTGAAATGTTATATGACAGCATGGGGAAAAAATTGACAGAAAAAAAGATTGTCAAACTACAGGACACCCCATTACTGTATATTACCGATTCCATGTTTGAGGAAGATTTACCCAAATAGGAGAATGCGTTTGCAAAGCCTTAAAAAAAGGACGGATCTTCTTGTTGAGGAAATAGAGGATGAAGTAGTCATCTATGACCCCAGAACACATCGTGTACACCATCTGAACCCTATGGCAAGTATTATATGGGAACTCTTTGATGTTTCGGTAAGTCCCCAGGAGATTGTCAAAGAGATAGTGGATGCCCTCAAGACAGACTCTTCAACGGTGGAAAAGGATGTACAGGAGACCTTAAAACACTTACAGGAAAGGGGACTCCTGGAATGAGTTTATCAACCGCCCGTTTTGAAGTACTTTCTTTTCCCTTTGAATTAACTACCGACGATAAAAAATTCTTTGACGAATTCATGGAACTTAATTCAGCGCTGACTTTGCCGGGGAATGGCAAATTACCTCAGGTGCAATACAGCGTGATAAAAAATACCAAATACTTCTGCATCAGGGAAAATGGCAAATTCCGGAACCGCTGGGCTCACCGATGGCCGCTCTACCTTTCCGTTATGATGTGTGTAAGGGATAGTTTATATTTACATCTGAAGGAATACCTTTTTTTACACTCCGGCGCTTTAGCAAAGAACAAGAAGGCCGTGCTTCTTCCCGGACCTTCCGGAAGCGGGAAGTCTACCCTTACCCTGGGATTGTTGAATTATGGTTACCAGTATCTTACGGATGAGGTAGTAGTTATTGACCTTGCCGGTTTAAGGGTAAAACCCTTTCAACGTCCCATATATATCTATGGCTGGCAATCAGTGGTATCTGCCGAAGTTGAGAAATATTTTAAGTTTTATCGTTTTAAGGAGAGATATGGGAATACCATGCAGCCATGGCAATATGCCGTGCCGCAGCGAGAAGCCGTTTTGCCTAAAGATACAAACTTTGAAGTGGGGTGGATTGTTTTCCCGACTTATAACGAGACGCATAAAAATTCGTATCTCAAACCCATGAGCAGGGCAGAAGCATTATTTAATCTTATGCAAAATGGATGGAATATGCAACACTTCAATGACTGTGGGTTTAAGGTGTGTTCAGAACTGGTTAAGAAGGCTGAATGTTACGAGCTGGTAATGGGAGACTTGAAAGAAGCCTGTGAACTGGTAGAGGGTCTAACGGGAAATTCACCTGTTTCGGTAAAATCTGAGGTACTCGAAGGCATCTGGAAGCGCAAGGTGTTATTGTAAAAACCTTTCAGAGAGGGGTGTTTTGTGGCTATGGTGACAGCAGAAATCGTTCCTGTACATACCGGAGAGCAGGCCATCATGGAACGGTATGAGTCTATCCTTGAGGAGGCCGACAGGTTATTTCAAGACTATGTGCTTGACCACTCCTTGAAAATAACGTGTGGACCAGCCTGTTCAGACTGCTGTAGTTACGATGTCCCTTTCTCCTTTATCGATGCCTATTACCTTCAATTGGGTATGCAAACCCTAGAGCTGCATGTGAAAAATGACATAAGACGGAATGCCATGAGAAATGTGTCGAAGATAAAAAGACTTGAAATAATTGCGAAAGCTATAGAGGAAAGATCTGCCGGTGTAGTTCAAGATGCCAAAGCATCTCTTAGCTTTATTATGAGACACAAGATTAGATGCCCTTTTGCTGAAAGCAAGAAAGGATGCATGGTGTATAAATATAGACCGCTTATCGGTAGGTGCTTTGGTATTCCCCTTAAGATATGGGAAGATGAAGACGGGCCCAGCTGGTGCGATCTCAACACCCCCAAGCGTGGTTCTCTACCGATTTTTGATGCGTGTAAGTTACAAAAAGAAATAGAAAAGTTGTCTCTAGAACTGGAGATGCTTTTGACAGGCAAGATACAACCTGCATTTCCCATCTGGTTCTTTGCGATATTTCCGGTAAAAAAATTTATCGAAAAAAATATAGTAATGACAGATAGAAAGTTGTATTCTGGAGAACAAAAGTTTAAAGTACGCCAAAGGCTCATGAAGATGGGTGTATATAGCATGCCTGCTGTCGCAACGGTGCTGGCTGTAGAGGAGGAGACATGAGCCGTAAAAGGGGAGAAAATCAGGTATCAGCGGTTTTTACATCGGGTATTCCGTAAAATCGACATTCCCATAAAAGTTTGCAGAAGGAGGTATCGTCATGGCAGAAAAAAAGCTGAATTCCGAAGAACAGAAGCTTCAGGTACGCCGCAGACTCATGAAAATGGCCATATATAGCATTCCGGCGATTGCCACAGTTCTGGCTACCGAAGAGGAGGCATATTCCGGCGGTGATGATGACGATGATTGGGGTTCTCGCGGAGGAAGAAGAAAAGGAAAAGGACCAAAACCGAAACGTAAAAGGACAAAGCCTCACGGTCCAAAGCGTTACCCAGGAGGCCTTTCATAAATCAAATTTTCATTTAATTGTAGAGGAGTTCATTTTATTTATGCGGGTTTTGGGGTGTCACAAATTATTCCCCTCTTGGGAGGGGTTAGGGGTGGGTTATCTGGTCGTGAAATCTCGAGGCTGATTCAATTTCGCCTTGGCGGGTTCAAGTTTGTAACTTGAACCCTGGGGTTTATTGGGACGACAACGTCCTGCGCGTGTGATGGCAATGTCAACCGTATAAAACGTGGGGTTCGGGTTACAAACCCGAACCCGCAAAAGGAACTGTTTGTTTGAAATTCCTAAGCATTCAAATTAGGCTGCCATAGAGGCATCTACTTTGCTGTCATTCTGAACACATTCACTTCGTTCGGTGTAGACTCCGCGAAGAATCTCGTTTTGGCGAGGGTGAATAACGTGACCACAGGATTTATGAAGCCATCTTCCCTCCTGCGGGTTCAGGTTTGTAACCTGAACCCCTTATTTAAAAAACTGAAGATGCTGCTTCGTGCGTAGTACGCAGATAGGGCGTTTGCGCCTTCTCTAAAATGTGGGTTCAAGTTGCAAACTCGAACCCGCGAAGGGTTTTTCTTTGTGTCTTAGTGGTTAAATTTGTTTTGGTTGCGGCTACGCCGCGCTATGCCTTAAACGGACAGCACTATGCCATCTTCGGTCGAGATTTTCAGTGTCAGGGGTCGAAACGAACTTCTGGGATACATCTTTCAAATATTAAACCCCGTTTTGAAGACAGGAGACCCCGACACTCCCTGGTCTGAGGTGGTAAATACTTCTCAAAATGAAGGGCTTTCCTTTCTGCTTTATAAAAGCGCCACAAAGAAGAATATTAACATCCCTATTTCCATTAAACAAAGCCTTAAACAGGAATATATTTATAACTGGGGCAGAAATATCCGTATCCTTGAAGATCTGGCCGTTTTGCTCCGTGCGTTCGGGAACCCTGTCATAGTTTTAAAAGGCGCAGCCCTTCTTTCTTCTGTATATGAGGATTTTGGCCTAAGAATGCTGGGCGATGTTGATATCCTTGTAAAGCCAGAAGATGTTCCAAAGATTGATAAGGCGCTGTCTCAATCTGGTTATCAATCTGATCATACACTGAGTTTTTATCATGTAACTAACTATCTCAATAGTGTGGTATATGGGAAAAACAGTTCTCCGCTTCTCCTGCACTTACACTGGCACCTGGTTAATAATGCACTTCCTAATTATATGTATGCGGAGAAGATTGATATGGATAAGATATGGAATGAGGCTGTTCCGTTAAAAATACGAGAATCAGAAGTCCTATGTCTTGCGCCCCATCACCAACTACTCCATCTCTCAGAACACGCCATGAAGCATTCTTACAATACGCTCATCCATGTATGGGATATACACCAGGTGATAAGCCATGGGAAAGAAAAATTAGACTGGGAAAGGGTTTGCACAGAATCCGGGGAGTTTCAACTGAGAAGTCCTTTATTTTATAGTTTATGGTTGAGCAAAGAATATTTTGGTACTTGTGTACCTCCGGAAATTTTAGAGTTCCTCCGCCCCAGGCATAAGGGGATGGGAGAAAGGTTTTTCTTTTACTTGCTCAGGAAGGGGAAGCGAAGGGAAAAGCTTTGCTGGTTCTTTTATTTTTCTCATATTTCCACCTGGCAAAAAAAGATAAAATTTGTTTTTTATACCCTATTTCCACCGAGAGATATCCTTTTACACGTGGAAGATATTGAAAATGGAGAAAAAAGTTTTCTGATCTGGAAGGTGGCGCTCAGAAGACTTCGTAAGGCGCTACGACTTTTGGGAAAGGCACCGCAGGAGTACGATGATTAAAATGTACTTATAGAGGTAATAAGAAAGAATTGTTTATCATATGATTCACCCTCCCCTGCCCCTCCCATCTGGTAGGGGAGGATTTATGAGCATGTCCACAGAAAGGCCTGAAGAAATAAAAA
This sequence comes from Planctomycetota bacterium, assembly GCA_016873155.1. Lineage (GTDB taxonomy): Bacteria > Planctomycetota > Brocadiia > Brocadiales > Brocadiaceae > Wunengus. The sequence goes on from VGXX01000067.1 coordinate 6,695, forward strand.
AGGCATGTTTAACTAAAAACATGCCTTTTTATTGAATCTCAAAAAATACGAGTGTTATTTTGCTGTCTGTTCGTGTTGATGGTCCTTGGCCACCTCTTTCTCGCAGTCAAAGCAGAAGTAAGTCTTTCCGCATTCATGTCCCTCGCCGCCTTCTGCCTTGCAGGTAAGGCAAAAATGGGTAACACCACAGATATGTTCATCCCCCACCTCTTTCTCACAATCATAACAGAAGTAGGTTACGTCGCAGATGTGACCTGTCCCGACTTCTTCTTCACACTTCGGACAAAAAATCGTTACACCACAGATGTGACCGTCTCCGACTTCTTTTTTGCAATCGTGGCAAAAGAATGTTAAATCACAAATATGATCGGCGCCAACTTCTTCCTTGCATTGTTGACAATACGTTGTGAGACCGCAGACGTGTCCCTCTCCAACCTCTTTATTACAAGTGGCGCATGGATGTAAACCGCCTGCTGCAGATTCTTCAGCCGGTTTTACCTCTTCTGGCGCTGCGGGTTGAGCCGGTTCAGCAGCAGGAGCTTCGGCAGGTTTGGCCTCTTCTACAACTGGAGGAACGGCGGCAGCCTCAGGAGCCGGTGCTGCTGCGGCTTCTGGAGCAACAGGTTGGGCCGGTTCAGCAGCAGGAGCTTCAGCAGGCTTTGCCTCTTCAACGGCCGGAGCAGCAGCCTCAGATACGGGCGCTTCTGGCGCAGCGGCTTCTGGAGCGGCAGGTTGGACCGGTTCAACAGCAGGAGCTTCAGCAGGTTTTGCCTCTTCAACGGCCGGAGCAGCAGCCTCAGATACTGGGGCTTCTGGAGCGGCAGCTTCTTCAGGAGCAGCGGGTTCGGCAGCCGGAGCTTCCGAGGGCTGTGCCTCTTCTGCAACAGGGGCAGCGGCCTCAGGCGCTGGTTCTGCCGGAGCAGCCGCTTCGGTAGCAGGCGCGACTGCTTCTTCTGCTGGAGCAGTTTCTGGCTTTACCTCTTCTTTAACAGGCTCTGCCTTAACTTCTACTTGTAATTCGGGAGCTTTTGTTTGCTTTACTTGTGTTTGAGTGGCTACACAAGAACTCAAAAAAATTGTAAGACTTACCAAACCTACACCTAAAAATCCTTTTTCCATAAACTTTCTCCTTACCTATAAAATGGTCATTACGATTTAATTCCTGGTACTGTGGTTAATCATTAATTCCAGTTTTTTGGGAACTTCCCACTTTTCAATGTCTACCCCGGCCGCTGAAAAAAACTTTTTTCGTATGGTGTCAAAAATAACTTTTAATAATGCCTGATTGTTGATATTGCCAAAAGTACCCAAATCTATACTACCCGCTGCCATAGTAGCATGACCGCCGGCATTCATAAATCCAAACGCCTTTTGCAATAAAAGCGCGAGGTTGACACTTGAATCTATACTGCGGGCGGATAGTTGAACTTTGTTTTTGTCAATGCCAAAGACAAGTACCGTAGAGATACCCTCTAGTTGTATCATTAATTCTGCCGCCTGTGGTAATGCGTCCCGGTTATTTATGTATTCCACAAAGGAGACCAAATATGAGCCTCTTACTTCCCGGTTTTGAATGGCCTTTCCAAGAATGTCAATGGTCTCTGTGCTCATGGGAAGGTTCTCAATTTGTTTTAACAGTCCTACATCCACTAATGGCGAGAGATAGGCAGCCGCCTCAAGGTCTTCGGTAGTTGTGTTTCTCGTAAACCCGCCGGTATCCACCCTGATTCCGTAACGGAGCGCAGTGGCAAGGGATGAGTCAGGCACAATACCCAGTTGTCTCATGTACCTTGTCATAATAGTAGAAGTGGCGCCGATTTTTGGTAATATTTCAATAAATTCCCCTTTTACGAGATGAAAATCGGTTTGATGGTGATCGATAATAATGCCTGGGATTGTATTTGTAGGTAGTATGTTGTTTTTTGAAGGAACAGACGCCTCTATTAATGCTATCTTATCAAAGGCATTGATTATTTCCTGTGCCTCATTGGCAGTTTTTAATTGAATGAGGTCGGCTTTTAGCAGACTGACCAGTGTTTTATTTTGTTGATAACCGATGTTTCCGCCGTAATAAATATCAGATTTAATCTCGTAGTTTTCAGCAATACGTTTTAATGCAAGCCCGGAAGCGATAGAATCCGGGTCGGGGTTGTCCTGTAAAAAAATAGCCAAACCTCTGCGCGTTGCTGCCTTTATAACACTTACAAGCTGGAAAGCAGAACGTTTTAACCTGGCTGATTCCAATTCACTCAGAATAGTATTCGTGATAATTTTCATGGTTTGAATAACGCGATCAGCGCCATTTTCTAATAATTCAGAAGCCTCATTCTCGCCGGTTGCCTTTGTCAGGATGAATTTATCAGGAAATGATTTTTTGATACGTTTTACTAAAATCAAGTTATCTTTAAAGTTTTTTTGTAAAAGGATGAAAGCAAGTGGATCTTTTATTGGTAATGTACTTAGATCCAAAGTATGGATATCCGCTACGGCAGTGCGAAGATGGGATTCTTTCAATCTGGTCAAAACCATTTCGTCATTGTCAATAACGAATATCTCCTCGCCGGACTTGCTCAAATTTCTGATTAGCGCACTTCCAACGTCATCGCAACCCAGGATTATATACATCGCGATATCCTTTTGGAGACATTTCACTTCCGTGAAAAAAATTAATGGAAGTGCATTATACGATTGAGTGTTTTTGAAGTCAATATTAAAAACAAATGCATCTCAAATTTAACCGTATGTAAACATAGGAGTTATAAACAGAGTTCTGCTGAAGTAATGATATGCAACTCGACTATTTCTCAGTTTTGACTTGAAATCAAAGGATGGGTTTATGTAACATCGCCTTACAAAACTGTATTCGTGTTCAAGGAATTTCATTTTAAGATTGCACTATGGAAATATATAATATCGTTAAGCAGGCAGGAATTTCTGGTTCCATGTGGGACGAATCCATTGAAAGACATGATGTTGTCCCTGAGGAATTCGATGGTGTCTCCTTTTATCGGGTGACGAAAAAAATTGGTGAACTGGGAAAAGGCGCGGTCATTACCCAGGAAGGCATCCTCTTTGATTTTCCGCGTATTGCCCGGATAATGCACCTTGAAAACGGTATCCGTAAGGCCTTTGCGCAGCCATTTTATGTGGAAGAAAAGGTCGACGGTTACAACATTCGGGTTGCACGCATTCAAGGCCGTGTGCTGGCCTTTTCGCGCGGCGCATACGTCTGCCCCTTTTCAACAGACCGGATTGTGGATTTTTTGGATGTAAAAAAGATATTTGATGAGAATCCGGGGATAATAGTTTGCGGTGAATTTGCAGGGCCGGATAATCCTTACAACATTGAACATCCACCCTATGTAAAGGAAGATGTCGGATTTTTCGCATTTGATTTGATGATGCTGAATAAACCCCATAGTATTCCTGTGGAAGAACGATATAAACTCTTTGATACGTATTGTATGCCGACCGCCAGGAGATTTGGGCAATTTTCAGCCCGGACTATTCCGGCCCTGAAAAAAGTTATTAAAGAATTGGATGAGACAGGGTGTGAAGGGATCGTAATGAAACCAACCCATCCTGCTGAAAATATCCTGAAATACGTGACGTTAGGCTCCTGTTTGCGAGATATCCATGTTACTGCCCCGCTGATGGCGGAGATGATGTCTGAGTTTTTTACCCACCGCATCATTCGTGCAGCCATGTTTATTCAGGAACACGCCGGTTCATTGAAATCGGAAGTTTTTGCTCAGTTGGGGGAGGCGTTATTACAACCCGTATATGAAAGCGTTACTAAGGCGGCGCGGGGAGAACTTATCGACGAAAGATTTCTCCTAAAATTTCGGGAAGAGAAAAATATTCAAAGGATGATTGACCACCTGCATAGGTGTAAGGTAAAGTTTGAGGTATTGTCAAAAAACAAAAAAGGTTCCTACTGGCATGTCAGATTTGCAAGAAAGTGTTACGCCTCATATGAAATCCTCCAAAGACACCATGACGGCGCATCCCATGTTGATTAGTTTTCTATACAATCAAATTATTTGTGGGTTTGTTGAATTAACGTGTCCAGAATACCCCGCAGCATGCGGGGATCAATGTATCGGATGCCTAACTTATCAGCCCATTTGACAATACCGGTATCGGCTGTCATCAGGATGCCATCCATTTCCTTGGCCAGGAGGATCAGGTCGACGTCTTCTTTGCTGTCAATGATTCCTTCGCGGAGGGCGGAACGATATTTTTTCCTCAGATTGTTAATGGCCTCCGGTTCGGTTTCGGGTGAAGTTTCTCTCACCGCCTCTTCGGCTACCCGTAAACCCTTGTCAATCCTGTGACGCACGTCCTCGATAAGCTCATACAGCAAAAAAGCCGGGACCGACAATTCATACCTTTTGGGTGGTTTTTGAAATATACGAATTTGCAATTCGGCGGGAATGTCCTTTATTTCGACAAAATTCAGCAGCTCATGATAAATTGTCGGGGGCATATAAAAAGCCGGACCGTCCAATTTACCGATAATCTCCAGGAATGTACGTAAAGCATCGGTGGGATTTTCGCCAAATGTTTGGTATACGTCCGGGTTCGTAAAAATACTCGTATCAATGATAATTCGTTCGTGTTTGATGTCTTTTTCCATAAACACCCCTTGTTTTATGTATTTTTGACGGAGTTTCTTTCTTTTTCCGTAAGTTGAAATACCGTTCTAAAGATCTGTTCTTCTGCCGGGGTCATTTCTTTATCCCGCCTTTTCATTACAATCTTTGCCACCTGAAGAGCTTTTTCTAATATATAGACCTTCGTTCCATTGTCTGAATACCAGGTAAAAGAAGGAAGATATTTTGGGGGGAAAGCGGGAGTAATGATGTTGCAGGCAAAACCAAAAATACTTCCCGTCATGATCGTCGTGTTAATGGCCGTTTTGTTATGGTCTCCCATTGCCATGCCAAGGAACATATGATTTGTATTGATGATGTTCTCCCCCAATTCAACCTTTATGGTTCCATAGGTATTGAGTAAATTGCTGTTGACGGTGTCCGCCCCGATATTCACCCATGAGCCGAGGTAAGAATCCCCTAAAAATCCGTCATGTTGTTTATTACCGTAACTGTGAAAAATAGTATTTACGATTTCTCCGCCCACCTTGCACACCTCTCCGATATTGGCGCCCCCGCGTATTCTCGAATTGGATTGAACTATAGAATGATTGCCAATATAGACAGGTCCTTCAATGGTCGTATTTGGGGCGACGGTGACGTTATTACCTATATAAATAGGCCCATTTTCAGCATCAAGCACACAACCCGGTTTAATCTGAGCGCCTTTACCAATAAATATCAGGTCTTCATTGATAAGGTAAACACCTTCGTACAATTTTCCGGAAATAGACCCTTCTTTGACGAACAGCATGAAATCCTTTTCTATTTGGGATTGGTTGTGTTTTATGATATCCCAGAAATAGTTGACGATGGGTACTTGGGTGTCAACTGCCCGCACCGTGTCTTTTAGCATTTCAAAGACGTCTTGTGTAAGAAATTTTTCGTGAGATATTTTTTTGGCATTATTTCCTTTGAGCCGGGCGTAAACGAGTGTATTGTCCCGAACCCCAATTTCCTCCGGGCCTTCTAAAGAAACAGGGAGGGAAATAATCGCGCGGCCGTTTAAAAAAAGACACGTATCGTCTGAGGCGTGAAGGGTATTAACACGATGGTCAAATCTCTCTTTTAATACCTCGGATAAGTAGTTTCTGCAAAAAAGGGTAATAGTGGCATGAGGATAGTGTTTGATAGTTCTTTCCAACGCAGTAAACAAGCCGCATCGGAGTTCAAACACCGGCCTTGTGTACACGAGTGGGATGAGTTGCGAGTGTCGGCTATCTTCAAATACACAGATATGTTGCACTTGAAAATACCCCCCTATTAAATGGATTGCCTTTTATATCTTATTGAAGCGTGAATGTCTAATAATTACCATATGTTGCATGTCGGTGTAGCATACTGAGACCGGGAATCTTTGTCAAGCTAATAAAAGGCAAGTCAATGGATACCTGTATGTGGTAAAAAGTGAATTACAATGTCTTTGTCATGCAAAATTATGCAACCAATAGATTGTTTTACCATAAACATTTAGGATTTATTTTATTAAAGTTAAAATATTTTTTTATATGCTTGACATAACATAATTCACGTAATAGAATCAGGAACAATGTAAAAAGACAAATTTTTTTATCGGTAAATGCCTATGAGTAGAGCGCAAACCCCTATATTTTCAATACCCATGAGACGGGTCGAAGGTTTTCTGGCCGATAAAATCTGCTTTCGTGACGCAAAGGCACGAACACCGCATCCGGGTTTGATACTGGAAAATGATTCCCATAACGAATGCCGATTGCAGATATGGGACAAATTTTTAATCAAGCATGAATATAAAATCTCCAAACAGCACGGCGAACAGTTTGTTGATGTAACCAATGATAATAATATCATCCACAGAAAAGGCAACATCGTTCCCGGTGCGATGACCGTTTCAAAGATCATCCTTCCCTTAGAAATCCTCTTTTCAGAATTGGAAATATCCTCAGTAAATATAAAATTTACCGGTTCCGCCTTTTATGGCGAAAGGACGTGCAATCTCTTTTTGTGGCAGTTCGTGAGCAGCGATTATATTCAAATTGAGGTAAAAACCTATCAGCAGGACAGGGTAGTTGCTACCACGATCGTCCTGGGAAGACTGAAAACAGCAACTAAGCAGGTCAAGGAAGTAGAGGAGGCGCTGGTAAACAAAAAATGTCTTGCGAGGGTGCAGGCCTATTTTGAGACACTGGGGATTCTGAGTGATTTTTATGTGAACAAGGATGGATACAAAGATTATACCTATCCTTTAGCCTATATTGCCGCACTCCCGTCAGCAGAGATTGTCAACCAATTGTCCGGTCAGGGCGGTATGATTAACATATTACGAATGGATTTCGGCAATTTCGAAAGGATTCCAATTACGGGCGATAAAGGCCCCGAAGTAAAGTTGGCGCGGGCAAAGAAGCGTAACACATTTAATAAAATTATGACAGAGGTTGCAGAAGGGCTTGTTACCTACTATCGCGGCCTTGCGATCGTGAATCCCATAGCCAAATTCCGCACTTCTACAGAACCAGTGCTGGACGCTGTGGACAAGCTGATGAATTCACCAGAAGACACCATACCGTTGAGCGGGGCAAATAAAGTGTAACTCCACACACGTAGTCAGCACACGCCTTTTAGGGCCACATCAAATCCTGTAAATTTACAAATTTTAATCCTTAATTTTCTAAATACTATATGCAAGTAGTTTTTCATTTAGTGCTACTAAATGCAAAGTATATTTGCATTTAGTAGCAGACATTACTATTTGATTAATCAACCGCTTAGTTTAATTATAATAGCATAACCTAGCAAATGAGTATCAAATGGTTGCATATTTAATAGAATCTGGTACATTCTTCTTTTGAAGAAATGTTTTGAAAGTCTTTTTATGTTTTGTTTGTTTAAAATTATGCCACGTAAGAGAATATTATGGCCAATAAAAGTAGTATAGCATGGACTGATGCAACTTGGAATCCTGTAACAGGATGTACTAAATTAAGCAAGGGATGTGAGCATTGCTATGCAAAGCGATTTTCAGAGCGCTTCCGTGGAGTAAAAGATCATCCTTATCAACAAGGTTTTGATTTAAAGCTGTGGCCAAACCGTTTAGATTTACCGTTTGAATGGAAACGTCCTCGTTATATTTTTGTTAATTCCATGAGCGATCTCTTTCATGAGAATATTCCCCATGATTTTATCTCCCAAGTTTTTGACACAATGGAAAAAGCGCGATGGCATACACTGGATAATTGTAGGTGGAGAAAGCGGTCCGAGGTTTCGTCCTCTTAATACGGAATGGGTTCGTGAGATTCGAGACCAATGCAAAGAAGAAGGAGTTGCTTTCTTTTTCAAACAGTGGGGCGGGATTCGACCGAAGTCTGGGGGAAATCTTCTTGATGGTCGTATTTGGAATCAATACCCTGATTTGTAAAATTTCCGTAAATGGCTATGAAGGTTTCTGTTCCTCCATATTAATAAATCCATTCATAATCTCTGCAATCCTGCGTTCTTTCTTCAGAATAGATTCAGCCAGTTGTTCTGGCGGCAGATGCTCCAGATTCTCCGTAAAGGATTTCTGCGATGCGTTCTTCCTGAAGAAAATGCTTCTTCTGGATGTATTCGATACCTATTGCATGTCAACGCTCTGTAAAATATGTAATAATAAAAGTGGAGAACTGTGTGGTTCTGTGTTATAATATTTCAAATTAAGAAAGGAGTAAAATATGAAGGGTATTATTACTTCGGCAGTAAAAAAAGTCACGCTTGAACTGATATATCAAGTAGTTGATGAACGGACAAAAGAATTGGCGACTAAAATTGAAGAGCTAAAAAAGAAGCAGGAAGAAGATTTCAGATACCTTGTTCAAAAAATTGACTCCAACAATCAAAGAATTGATACGGTAATACAAATGCTTATGGAGTTAAAAAAATAAATTAATTTTTTAAAGAGCGTTT
>VGXX01000068.1 GCA_016873155.1 Planctomycetota bacterium
TTATGTGGTGTAAAGTTTTCTGAAAATAAACATCCCGCCAATAAAAAGAATAATATTCGCACCCCATATACCAAGCACCACAGGCATTACACTGTTTTCTGCCAGTACGATTCCCGTTACCACCAGCGGGTAGTATAAAAACAGGATCACTAAAAAACTGGCGCCAAATCCAATCATGAGATGCCCGCTGCGCAGCTTAATGCCGAGCGGGATACCAATAATGATAAAAGTTATACAGGAAAGGGCTTGTGATAAGCGTTTGTGTATGGAAATATCATTTTTCCGTATGAGTTCTTCTTTGCTGGCAATAGTTAAATCTGTTTCAACGGTGTTGCTTTTGTTGAGGAGCGCTTCCCGTTGTGCATTAATTTCAGAAAGTGTCCGCGTGAGTGAATCAATATTTTCCCGTTCGTCACTCTGTACTTTTTTTGCGGCATCAATTTTTTGTTCGATGCTGTAAATCCTTTGCTTTTCTTTTTCGATGGTTTCTTTAATTTGCATAATTTTTCTACCTGTGTCTTCAGTGGAAGCTCCTGATTTATTTTCTTTTTTCACCTGAATCAAATTCTCGTTGGCTACGAGGATATAATTCTTGGCTATTTTAGTCTCGTTTTCCAAACCCTCAATCTTTGATTTTTGCCGTGCTAAATTTTCATTCGCCCGTTTTAGTTCCGTCAAGAGTTTCTCCCGTTTTCTGGACAGACTACTGAGGTCTTGCTTGTATTTACCCAGTTCTTTGGCCAATTCATCGTTATCTTTTTTTGAATTTGACGGCGTATTTGTTATGCCGGACAATTCATCCTTGATTTCGCTGTTGCATTTGCAAAGCTGGAATATAGTCAGATATTTTGTGGAAGACTCTCGCTTCTTTTCTTTGAGAGAAATCTCGAATGTTGTTTCATTAAACACTCCTACACGGGGGATTTCTCCTGATTTTTTGTAATTGGGTTTAATGAATTCTCCGCGATATAACGTGAGGAGTATCTTATTTGCGGATTCGTCCATTTTGATAGTCCCCTCCTCGGCAAGGATAACGTCCGTTACATAGTCGTTTGCATATTCTATCACCGCAATGTCCTTGTTAACATTGTCTTCTACGCTTCCAATGTATATTTGGTACGGATAGAGGTCTATTTTTTTCTGAAAGGAAGCCAGGTTGCCCGCCAGCACATTATTTATCGCGCGTTCCTGGAGTAATATTATTTTATAACAAGACCGGGGTAAAACTTCTGCGGATAAGGCCAGTGTTATTAAGCTAAAGACGACTCCGATTACCAGAACAGGCGTAATTATTTTATGGATATGCACACCGCTTGCCTGAATAGCAATAATTTCATGATCGGCGCTCATTCGTCCATACGTCATCGCTGTGGCAGTAAGCAATGCTGATGGTATGGAATAAGGAGTAGCTTGAATAAGGATGTGAGGGATGAGCGCCCTGAGGGCAACGATATCCAATCCCTTATGCAACAGTTGAATAGCAAAACCCAAAAATATTAATAACTCGAAACATGCAAAGGATGGCAGAAACGTCCGGAACCATTCCCGTACAAGGTAACGTTGTAATATTTGGCTTGTAAATAGAGCAGGCATTTTTAGGGTTTTAAATAACATTTAATGTTTATCCCAAAAAGCTCCTGACCTTCCCCGCTGCAACCATGTTTTCTGTAATAGTATCCTCTTTCCTGGAAATAGCGGCTTGAATGATTTGAGTGGTGTATTCGCTATGAAGCAGGTTCTCCGTGTGTTTTACCAAGCCTAATACTTTTTCGATATCCTTTGCAATCTCCGGAGATATTAATTTTGTGACATCTTTGTTGTAATAAGAGGCGACCAGCGAAATATCATCTATGAAGCCAGGGTATGCAACCTTGAGAAACGATAAATCCTTTTCCGTCAGACAATGTAATCCCAGGAGTTCTGGCGGAAGTCCGATCGAATAGAGCGATGCGCAAAAGGATATTACCCTCGGCAAGGTAATACCTCCCACGTTTCTTGAATAACCGAAAAGTCCAATATGTAATTTACGCATCCTCCGGCGAGGGACAAATCGGGCTATTTCGTTAATCAGAGGGGCGAGTTCTTTTATCTGCTCTCTGTAAGCTGACGCCAGCCTTTCGGTAATATCTAGGGCTGCTTCTTCATCGACAATCGTTGGAACCGTCCTCATGTGGTTATTCATCTTCTCGATAGCCTTTCTTACCAGTCCTTCATCATAATCGTATTTGAATGCCGATTGAATGGTAAAGGTCTGAACACTGGGAAATTCATTGAGGCATTCAGTGACATGCATTGGTGTAAGATTGCCACGGAAGAGGTTCGAGCCTAATCCCAGAATAGGATAGATCGGTATCTTGATGTTTTCTTGCAGTGCATGCAGTCTCTGTAAAGCAATTTTGACTACCAGTATGGCCGGAAGCATACCGTAGTTCAATGCGGGGTCGGAGCGACCGAGAAAGACTCTCTGGTATGGAAATTGTTTGTCCTTCAGGTAATTCTGAACCATGGTGTCGGCAGAGAGCATGTACGGAATGTCCTCGAATAGCGGGATAACCTCTAAGGTTTCAGGCTTAAACTCACCGATCCATTCTTTTATGGTAATGTCATTTTCAAAGCATTTTTTGTGTTGTTTACCAACCACAAAGTTGCGGTAATAATAATACACGCGATTTATTGATTCTGTATTGGTGGTCATGGGGAGGATGACTTCAAAGATGGGAGGTATGTTATCATCTCCGTAAAACAGGCTTGCAGTGTCGTATGAACGCGGAGCGCTTTCCAATGTCTCCAGAAGAATCTTGGCCTCGCTTTTTTCCACCATGGGATTTGGTACCCGTAAAGTAATAAAGAGATCCTTGCCAATTCTGCGGTTTTTGAAAAAATTGTCGTAACGTGTCAATAACTTCTTAATAACAAACTCATCGACTTATAACAAACTCATCGACTTCCTTCCCCTCGCAGTCCCACATTTGTTCCTCACATCGCAAATGTGAAAATACGTAATATGCCTCTTTAATCTCGTCTTCACCGAAAAAGGACGTCCCCTCGGTAAAGAATGGCATAGTTACATTATCAGGATGCTGCGTGCTCATTGTTCGTGGTACTTTTCTCATGCATCTGGCCTCATAACTCAAAAATATTCCATTAAGTGTTTATTCTAAAGTATTAACTATGAAATTTAAATTATATAAAAAAACCCTCTACTTTCATTAAAATATTTAAATATTAAAATATTGGTTTTCTATAACAGCCGGTATATATTGTCAAGCTTAATCTTATTTCTTGCTTTCCTTATGAGCAGAATAGTTTTATAATAATTGATTGTGTATTTTGTTTTTAGCAAGACTCTATTTTTTTCAAAGGAATGTGATAGGAGAATGAGCATGTCCAATGAACAGGTTATAAATGGGAATAAGTTTGATATAAATGAACTCATGTCCCTTGTTAATACAGAGCAGTACGATAAACTTGAAGAAGCGTGGCTGGGAATTGTCGAATCCAACAACAAAGATATACAGTCCCTTTTTGATGTGGTTGACCTCCTCATAAAACGTGAGGAAAGAAAACGGGCGCATGAATTCCTGATGATGCTTGTGCCCTATTACAAGAACAAAGGGCTTTATCAGGAGGTTTTAAAGGTGTTAAAAAGGGTGTTGGAATGTAATCCAAAAGAAAAAGGATTGGCAAATGAGATTGCTGAGTGTTATTCAAATATTTATAAAGATAGGCCATATGCGAAGGAACTGGTCGAAAAGACCGGTATAGCTGCAGGGGTTGATATCCAGGGCTCTTTGAAAAAATTAGAGAAGTATTTTTATCTGGATCGCAGCGATTATGTCTATCACAAGAGTTGGGGAGTCGGGGAGGTTGTTTCTGTTGACTCAGACGGCGAAAAGGTAAATATAAATTTTGAAAAAAAGAGTAACCATAGCATAGCTATGGATATTGCCCCGGAAATATTACAGAAACTGGAAAAGGATGATTTGCTGGCAATGATCTATGCCCAAAAGGAAGTATTGAATAAAATGATTCAAGAAGAACCTGTGGGCTTGATTAAATTGACTTTAAAATATTTTAAAGGAAAGGCATCCGTATCCCAGGTAAAAACCCGCCTCATATCAGGTGTTATACCGGCGGAGGAATGGAGCAAGTGGTGGACAAGCACAAAAAAATTACTCAAGAAAGACCCTTATATAAAACTCACCGATGGCACTCCTACTACCTCCTTTATTGAGTTCCGTTCTTCACCAATGACACACCATCAAGAGATACTCGAAAAATTATCCCATTCCTATGAAATCGGCAAAAAGATAGAAATTGTCAAAAAGTATATTTCCGAAACGAAAGGTGCCGAACTGTGTAAAGAAACCTTGAATGAAATTACCAATCTTTTCGTTACAGAGGCGGATAAATTATACGGGACGCAACTTTCACTGGCTATCGAATGCCTTTTGCTCCTTGAAGAGGTACAGGGTTATCTCAATGAAGAGCCGGGAAAATACATAAACAATGTCGAGGCATTTGTCCGAGCAGAGGAAAACCTTTCAGGACTCGTTAATAATATGAGTATATTAGAATACAGAAAACAAGTTCTCGGTGTAATTAAAAGAGTCAAGCCGGAAAAATGGCAGGATGACTTCGTTTCCATATTTTTTGTCAATAGCGGAAATCTCTGGGAATTCATTGCCAAAGACCTTATTGCAGAAAACAAGCAGCACGCCATTGAAGAAATAGCCTTAAAGGTAGCCAACCATTTTAATGCATATCCGGAGCATTACATCTGGTTTTGTAAAAATGGAATGCAGGGGCGGTATGCCGAACTTTATCAAAATGTCGATTCCGCTACCATGTTTAACCGGTTGATTGAATTATTAGACAACATTTATTTTAAGATTCAGAAAGGACGTGGTGGAGATTTAAAGACTATCTTCAATAAGATCATAAATCTTCTGGAAGATAAAGGTACCGATTATGCCATAAATATTCTGAATGATGCAAATGCGGAGGGTATTTTTAATATTGTCTCCAGCAGTAAGGGTTTGGAAGACTGGTTCAAGGTTTCTGTTGAAAGTGCAATTCGTGACCGTTTCCCCGATCTATTTGAGGAACCAGGCATTCCAACGCTGGATGAAAATAAAGTTTATGTTACGAAAGAAGGGTATGAAAAGAAAAAGACTGAATTTGATCATCTCATGAACGAAGAATTTGCGGAGAATGCACGCGATCTTGGGGAAGCCATCAGTCGCGGCGACCTCAGAGAAAATGCAGAATATAAGGCAGCCAGGGAAAAACAGGCCATGCTTGTAGGGAAGGCAGAGCGCATGAAAGCAGAATTACAGAAGGTTGTCATTATTGAACCCCACTCCGTTAACTCCGATATCGTGTCTCCCGGCACCAAAGTTACCTTAAGGCACGAGGGAAAGACAGAATTGGAAACATATACAATATTAGGTCCATGGGATGTCGATATCGAAAAGAATATTATTTCTTATTTGTCGCCGGTCGGAAAAGGACTGTTGAACAGAACGGTAGGAGAGATAATAAAAATCAAGCTTCCCGAAGGGGAATCCACGTATGAGATTATTAAAATTGAAAAGGCGTTGTAAATGATTAGACCATTCACTTTGAATAAACCGGCAAACGTATGCCGTTGTTAAAGATTTAAAAGGTAATATTTTAATTGACAGCATTTGGTATAAGGCTATAATTTGCAGCATATAGAGGAAACCCGTACTTTGGAAGTGCGTTAAGAACAGTACTAAAAAATTGAGATAAAGGATTATCTTGTATATGACCAAATGGACAATAGGTCGTCTAATTCTACTCTTCCTCTTCTCCGGTATTTTACAAAAGTATTTTTGTTTAGACTCTTCCACAATTCTCGCCCAAGGCATAGAAACGACTCGCCTTACTCAGACCTCTTCAAGCAGTGATGAAAGTAATTCATCTTTTGAAACCAGTACAATAGCAGAGGAGGTTTCAACGGAAGCCCTCTGGTTTGGATTTGACGAAGAGGTGACCATTGCGACACGACATGAGACCCAAATAAGCAAGGCGCCCAGCATTGTGACGGTGATTACGGCCGAAGAAATTAAGAATTTGGGGTATCGTACATTTGTTGAGATATTAAGGATAGTGCCTGGATTTGAAATTTTAAAGAGCGGTAATTTCGGGCATGTATTTCCTGTCGCACGGGGTCTTGCAGGCTCAGAGTCTGTACGGGTTATGCTTAACGGACACTATGTAAATAACCCGTTAAACAGCAATGCCTTTCTTCATTTTGAAGAGTTCCCCGTGGAAAACATAAAAAGGATAGAAATCATTAGGGGCCCTGGTTCCGCCATGTACGGCGAAAACGCATTTCTGGCAGTTATCAATATAATTACCTTTGATGCCAGGGACATCGATGGTGTAAAGGTAAGCAGTGGTTATGGGAGCTTCGATACCGAAGAAGGAAACATAACCTTTGGGAAAACGTACGGGAAGGTTGATATTTCAGGAATGGTTCACTACAGGCACACCGACGGCTTTGACGGAGTCGTAGAAAGTGATAACCAAACAATAATTGACAACGTACTCTCTCCTTTTGGATTTCCAGCAGTCTCACAGGCTCCGGGAAGGATTGATGACTGGAGACAAGAGTACGATCTGAACCTGAAGGTAAGTTACAAAGATGTATACTTTGAAGGACTGTACATTAATAAAAACCGGGGGACTCATATCGGTCCGCAATATGCGCTAACTGACGGGTCTGATATTGAAAGTAACTATGTCTTTGGTGAAGCAGGTTTTAAAAAGACCTTTGAAGAACGATTTACTGTGAAACCCAGGATTTATTACGATCAATTTGACGATAACCTTTACATTGAATCGTTCCCCGACGGCACAACGATACCGTGGGATACAAATGAAGACGGGAGTTACGATACCTATTATACTTATGCTGATGGCCTCATCGGTAACGCTAAGGTAATCAACCGGGTTGTTGGCACTGAGATCCCCTTAGATTACGAATTATTTGATGGAAACATTTTTACGCTCGGTTTGGAATATCGTCTTATCAATCAAACTGGCGTCCGTTATTCAAGCAACTTTCATCCCGCTACCTATGAGCCGATGGATTCTATCCAGGATTTTTCAGATACGTACCCTTTTTTAAAAGAAACTACACGGAGGATATGGTCGGTGTATTTGCAGGATACGTGGGATATTACCGATACCATTAACCTCACCCTCGGCGCAAGACATGATCAGTACAACGATTTTGGAGGCGCAACCAGTCCGCGAGCAGGCTTAACATGGGCGTTTGTTAAAGATGCATCATTAAAACTTCTTTACGGAGAGGCATTTCGAGCGCCCAGCTTTGCAGAAATGTATAGCACCAACCAACCTGCCCTTCGGGGAAATGAGGATATAGACCCGGAAACTATCAGAACGTATGAAATAGGATTGAGTTATAAATTTAACAAGTATGTTACCAGTGGTATTAATTATTTCAACAATGATATCAAAGACCTCATCGTTATACGGACATTGCCAACCAGCCAAACAACTTCACGGTTTGAAAATTTTGGCGATGCCCGTGTGCAAGGTATAGAGACTGAGACCAGGGTAGATATAAACAAGGGCAATTACGTTTTTATGAATTATACCTTTCTGTCGCCGGAAGACGAAGATGGGGATGACCTGCCATTTGTAGCAAAACACAAGGGCAATTTGGGGGTGAACGTGCGATATTGGAAGTATATCAACGCTAACCTGAGTACCTTTGTCAGCGGGAAGCGGTTCAGGGAAGAGGACGATACAAGGGATGATCTGCCTGCGTATGCCCTGTTAAACCTTTCAGTTATTGGAAAGGAATTTTTTAAGACCATGGAGGTATACGGGACGGTTTATAACCTTCTGGACAAGGATTACAGCGACCCAGGACCAACTTCCATACCTGAAGACCTTCCCAGACCCGGAAGGTCTTTTTTTGTTGGATTGAGTTATCAATTTTAGAAAAGTCAGGAAAAAGCTGAGATACGTATATCAATTCTATTTGACCTTATAAACTTTGTCTTAATAAAAAATAATTAATGACATATCTTTATCGGGCAGATTTACACGTACATTCACGCTTCTCCAATAAGTCACCCATCTGGGCAATAAGGAAACTTAATTGTCCTGAGTGTTGTACATCCCCTGAATATATATACAATACCGCTAAAAAGATGGGGATGAACTATGTGACCATAACAGACCATGATACCATCAACGGATCCCTTGAGATAGCCCACCTGCCGGATGCGTTTGTAAGCGTTGAGGTCAGCACCTATTTCCCCGAGAATAATTGTAAGATACACGTCGTCGTCCTCGACATAACAGAAGATACTTTCAAACAGATAGCAAGTCTGAGTAAAAATGTTTATGAGTTGGTTGCGTATCTTCGCAAATCCGGCATTGCCCATTTTGTGGCGCATCCTTTATTTGATATGAATGGAAGGCTTACCGAAGAGATGGTAGAGAAAATGTTATTGTTGTTTGAAGTATTTGAGGTAAAAAACGGCATAAGGGCAGGACGATTCAATACATTAATAAAAGACATAATAACTTCATTAACCAAAGAGAAATTTGAAGTCATTTCAAACAGACACAATATAACTCCCTATGGAGTCGCGCCGTGGGAAAAGGCTATGGTAGGCGGTTCTGACGACCACGGTGGTTTTTTTATTGCCAGAGCATATACAGTGACTCAGGACGGAAAGACGTTAAAAGACTTCATATCCTCCATAAGGAGTCATAAAACCCGTGCAGAAGGGATGGATGGAGACACATTAACTCTCGCCCACAATATTTACGGAATCGGGTACAAATTCTATACAGAGCGCATACAATCAGGCAAAAACAAATCGATGCCTTTTGTTAAATTTCTTTTAAACAGATTCTTTAAAACAAAACCGGCAAATATTTCCTTACGTGAAAAAATTAGATTCTTCATCAGGAAAAAAATGCCAAAGGTTTATGACGATTATGACAAGAAAACATTTGAAGAGATTCTGGACAGAGAAGCAGAAAAATTAATTAACGACAAAGAACTCCTTGGTAGTTTTAAGACGGAAGATAAAAACAGAAGCGTATTTGCAGTAATAAATTATCTGTCGAACCGGATGATTTGTATTTACGTGAGTAAGCTTATGAAGACAACTTTCAACAGCAATATTTTCAAGGTGTTTCAGACATTGGGTTCGCTGAGTATCGTCCATTTTCTCACGCTGCCATATTACACAACCTATTATCATCAGCATAAAAGCAAAAGGCTGATAAAACGATTGCGAGAAAACCTTGTGTCACCCGGTGAGGATGTCACGGGAGATAGAGGATGTCACGGGAGATAAAATTGTCCTTTTTACGGATACTATCAATGAAATAAACGGCGTTGTCACAACGATAAAAAGACTTATTGAAACTGCAAACGCAGGGGAAATTGACTTAACGGTTATAACCTGCAGCAGCGATGAAACTTCATTTAAAAACAGAATAAAGAATTTTAAATCGGTAGGCGACTTTGCATTGCCTGAATATCCTGAATTAAAACTGTACTTTCCCCCTATCCTTGATGTGATTGATTATATTGAACGTGAGGGTTTCACGAGGATCCATGTAAGCACACCCGGCACACTCGGTCTTTTAGCGCTTTTCATCGCAAAGCTGATGGATATACCGGTTTCTGCCACGTATCACACCGATATACCTCAATACGTTATGAGCCTTACAAATGATGAGTTTCTTGAGAGTATGTCATGGAAATATGTAATCTGGTTTTTTAATCAAATGGAAGAAGTGCTGGTTCCATCAAAAAGCACACAGGACCAAATTATCGAAAAAGGTATTTCCCCGGAGAAGGTAAAGTCTTTGTGGACGTGGGTTGACACTAAAATCTTTTCACCCATAAAAAGGGATTTCCGGATATGGGAAAAATATAAAATGGATGGAGAGGTTAAATTCCTCTATGTTGGACGTGTTTCAAAGGAAAAGAACCTGGAACTTTTGGCCGATGCCTTTATCAATATAATAAAAACGGGTCTCCGTTGCTCCCTGATTATTACCGGAGACGGGCCTTACCGGTGTGAGCTCGAACGTAAATTAGAAGGATATCCGGCGCTGTTTACAGGTTTTCTTACAGGGGAAGAATTGACTACGTTATACGCATCATCGGATGTATTTGTTTTTCCCAGCGCTACCGATACCTTTGGGATTGTAATACTTGAGGCACAGGCATCGGGGCTTCCTGTCATTGTGTCTGATGAAGGTGGTCCAAAGGAATTAATGATACATAATGAAACGGGTTATGTTGTCAAAGCAAACGATAGATCAGCGTTGGTGAATACCTTGATACTTCTGATAAAGGACAGGGAAAAAATCAAAGTTATGGGAGAAAGGGCGAGAAAATTTATCGAGACGAGAGGTAGAAGTCCTGAAGATATGTCCTCACGATATGCCGTTCATGGTTTATAACAATAAGCAGGAATACTATGGCTGAATGTATTGTATGCAACGTCTGTGAACACCCGCAGAAATATGAAAATGCTTTAGAGTCAAAGGAAATATATTCCAATGTGCGAAAATTTAAGGATGAAAAGTTTACCGTATGGCGTTGTTCGAACTGCCACTCCTTGCATTCCAAAGAAGATGTAAATCTCGACGACTACTACGAACACTACCCCTTAAAACAACACACCGTGAATTATGCGACCCGCTGTGCTTACCGTAACCGGCTTCGATTGTTACGGAAGCACGGATTGAAAAAGGAACACACCATTATTGATATTGGATGCGGACAGGGTGTGTTTGTCCTGTTCTTACAACAATGCGGATACAAGGCCTTTGGTTACGATCCCTATGTTGAAAAGTATGCTGATAAAAAAAATTTAGATAACCTGTATGATATCGTTACATCGTATGAGGCAATAGAACATGCAAACCAGCCCGTTGAATTTTTCAGACAGTTTGTTCGGTGTTTACGTCAGGATGGGTTGGTGGTAATTGGAACCCCCAACGCCGATAAAATTGATTTATCCGATCCCGTAGAATTCTCGATGGAACTGCACCAGCCCTATCATCGCCATATTCTATCAGAGAGAGCTTTGGTAAATCTTGGGCTAAATGCGGGTCTGGAAATTGTTAAGGTCTACCATCGCTTTTATTTTGATACGTTATACCCGATGGTGAATACCCGGCTTCTGAAGGCTTACGTTCGTTGTGCCGGGAATTATTTTGATGCTATGTTTGAAAAACCCCGTTTTGGATTATTACTGACTTCCCCGCAACTCTTGTTTTACTTTTTTGCTGGTTACTTCTTTCCACCGAAAGGGCATATCACCGTTTTCTTTCGTATGAAACCGGGCACATAATGAAGGGCTTTTCCGAAACACCATGCTTAAACTATTTCCCAAAGGCATAATTCCAAAACAACTGGTTATCCAATACACTGATAGATGTAATGCGCAGTGTCCCCAATGCGGAATGAACGTCAAAGAAAATTATCCGCGTTCTACTCTAAACCCGGATGATGTAAAAAGAATTATCGACGCGGCGGTAAAAAGAGGCGTAAAGATACTGCAAATTACAGGTGGTGAACCTTTCTTGTTTTTTGACGAGATTATTGGTTTGGCAAAATATGCGGGAAATGCAGGTATTAAATATATACTCACAGGGACAAATGGTTTTATGTTTATGAACCACGATAGTCCTGATTTCACGGAAAGGGTGACGCGTATCGTGGAGAAACTCGCTGAGACCAGGGTTTATAGTTTCTGGATAAGTATAGACTCTGCAGTTACGGACGTTCACGAAAAAATGAGGGGATTGCCGGGGGTAATTGCGGGTATTAAAAAGGCGCTCCCTGTTTTCCACAAGCATGGGATTTATCCTGCGGCCATTCTCGCGATAAACAAAAACATGAACGGATTCCGGGATCAAATGGATTTCAAATCAACGGAATTTTATGAATATTTCAAGAAAGCCTTCCGGGATTATTTTAACTTTCTTCTTAACACGGGCTTTACAACCTCTATTACGGCCTATCCCATGAGCGCCTATAATGCGTATGAAAATGTCGAACCTGTTTACATGGCAATATCCAGGGAGAATCTTGTTCGATTTTCCAATGAAGAAAAGGCGGTGCTTCTTAAAGCCTTTTTTGATGTAATACCTGAATTTAGGCGAAAGATAAGGATATTCAATCCAATGAGTTCTCTGTATTCGCTTATGCGACAATATACTGACAAAGAATGGCGTTGTTATCCATGCAGGGGAGGATCAGAATATTTCTTTGTTGATGCAAAGGATGGTAATACCTATCCCTGTGGTTTCATGAGACAAGAGAATCTCGGCAAATTTTGGGAACTGGATTTTGAAAATACGAATCATAGACCTTCGTGTACAACCTGTGATTGGGCATGTTTCAGGGACCCATCAGAATTGGTAGGACCCATAGAGGAGATATTCGCGAGGCCATTGGCATTTATAAATAGGGTAGTAACAGATAAACAGTTTATACGGGTGTGGCTTAAAGATATCTTGTATTATTGGGCGTGTGGTTATTTTAATGGCAGGATTCCACCAAGCTATAAAAAGCTATCAATATTCACCAGGCGTTGACAGTGTTTTAATTGACAATAATCGAAACACATTTAGTTGGCTGCATTTTGCATATTTTGATCCGGCAACGATGGAACCGCAGGATTCAATCCGGGATGGTTTATAACCTTCTGGACAAGGATTACAGCGACCTATGCCCATTTCTATAGCGGAAGACCTTCCACGACCGGGAAGGACGTTTTTTGTCGGACTCAGCTACCAGTTTTAGCGCATCACTCAAATCCCTCTCTTTTCGTTAAATTATACGTTCAATAATACGGAATTGGCTCGGATTTTGTTATTAATAACAAAATTATGTAAACTCCCGTGCCACACTGTATATATATGCTCAGATTCCATCGGAAAATGCTGTATGTAGCTGTTTTTATGATTTCCGATGTTACTTTTAATCCTGATTAAGAGGTGGTCTTTTATGGTCGTAAGAATGACAAAAATGAACTGTTTGTTGTTCTTGTCTTTACTCGTGTTACTTATAGCCGTCATTCCTTTTGTCTCATTCACAATATTTGCTGAAGACACCGATACCTCACATCACACCGGGACTTCATCTCGTAATGACGAAAATCAACCATACAGAACGAGTACTATAACAGAAGAATTTTTAACGGAAGCCATTTGGTTTGGATTTGATGAAGAGGTGACCATTGCGACACGGCATGAGACACTAATCAGTAAGGCGCCAAGCATTGTTACGGTAATAACCGATGAGGAAATTAAGAATCTGGGTTATCGCACTTTTGCTGAGATTTTGAGGACTGTGCCTGGGTTTGAAATTTTGA
The DNA here is from genome assembly GCA_016873155.1 of Planctomycetota bacterium. Taxonomy (GTDB): domain Bacteria; phylum Planctomycetota; class Brocadiia; order Brocadiales; family Brocadiaceae; genus Wunengus. The sequence continues at coordinate 13,422 of VGXX01000068.1, forward strand.
AGAAGGCGGATTTTGGGGAGGCAGTCCCCGCCGTACGTGGTCTTGTGGGCGCAGACAAGGTAAGGGTAATGCTCAATGGTCACTTGGTAAATAATCCCTTAGGGGGTGGAGCTTTTAGCAATTTTGACGATTTCCCGGTAGAAAATATAAAGAGGATAGAAATCATCCGCGGGCCTGGCTCTGCTATGTACGGTGAAAATGCATTTACAGCGGTTATCAATATTATTACCAAAGACGCAAAGGATATTGACGGCGTAAAGATAAGTAGTGGTTATGGAAGTTTTGATACTTACGAGGAAAATATCGTATTTGGGAAAACCTATGGGAACGTTACCGTATCAGGAATGGTGCATTACAGGCAGTCGAATGGTTTTGACGGCATTGTCGAGAGCGATAATCAAACACGGATTGATAACGTTCTTTCTTCTTTTGGTTTTTCCCCGGTCTCTCAGGCGCCCGGAAGAGTGGAGGATGGGCGGCAGGAATACAACCTGAACCTGAAGGTTGATTATAAAGGTGTTTATTTTGAGGGATGGTATAGTAATAGAAACCGCGGCCCTTTTATCGGCCCCCAGTATGCATTAAACGATGAATCTGATGTGGAAAGTAACTATGTGTTCGGTGAGGCAGGGTATAAGAAGACCTTTGAGGAAAGACTTATTTTTAAGCCCAGGGTCTATTATGATCAGTTTGATAATAACACCTATATCGAATCGTTTTCAGAGGGCGTAACGTTGCCTTTGGATACGGATGGAGACGGAAGTTACGATAAGCTTAATACCTATCCCGATGGGTTCATTGGTAATGGCAAGGTGATTCAAAAGATTGTCGGCACAGAAATTCCGTTTGACTACGAACTGTTTGATGGAAATGTAATCACCCTGGGTTTGGAATATCGCCTGATAAATCAAACGAACGTCCGATTTTCAAGCAACTTTCATCCCGCCACCGATGAGCCACTGGATTCACTTCAGGATTTTTCAGATACGTACCCTTTTTTAAAAGAGGCCACGCGAAGGATATGGTCTGTATATCTGCAGGATACGTGGGATATTACCGACACAATAAACCTTACCTTAGGGGCAAGGCACGACCATTATAGCGATTTTGGCGGCGCGACCAGTCCACGATCCGGCTTGACATGGGCTTTTATGAAGGATGCGTCGTTAAAACTCCTGTATGGGGAGGCATTCCGCGCCCCCAGTTTCCTGGAGATGTTTACCACCAACCAGCCTGCCATTCAGGGAAACGAAGACCTAGACCCGGAAACCATTAGAACCTACGAGTTGGGATTGAGTTACAAGTTTAACAAACATGTTTCGAGCAGCGTGAATTATTTCTTCAACGACGTAAAAGACCTTATTGTCTTACGCACCGTGGAATCTGCACAAAATACATCCCGGTATGAAAACTTTGGAGACGCCCGCATACAGGGTGTAGAAATGGAAACGAAGGTGGATATAACCAAAGGTAATTATGTCTTTATGAATTATACCTTCCAGTCACCTGAAGACGACGATGGGGATAAGTTACCGTTTGTGGCAAAACACAAAGGCAATTTTGGAGTGAACGTTCACCATTGGAAATATATCAACACCAATCTGAGCGCCTTTGTCAGCGGGTCGCGTTCCAGGGAGGAAAGCGACGCAAGGGACGATCTGCCTGCGTATACACTGTTAAACCTTTCGGTTATCGGGAAGGAATTCTTCAAGACCATGGAGGTATACGGGACGGTGTATAACCTGTTGGACAAAGACTACAGCGACCCCGGGCCGACTTCCATCCCGGAAGACCTGCCCAGGCCGGGAAG
>VGXX01000069.1 GCA_016873155.1 Planctomycetota bacterium
AGAGGTTATCGTCTCTTCCAATGCAACTTTCTTTGCCTGAAATTCGCTTATCAAAATTTCCAGTTGTTTGATCTCATCCTCGGCTTTCTGCTTTTTCTGCAGGCAATTCTGGCTCTCGTTTATGATATATTGAATTTGTGCCTGCATCTCACGCAATTCAACCTGGAGTTTGTTCTGGGCGCTGCTCAATCCGTCTCTCTTTTCCTGCCTTTGAGCGAGGCTGACCTTTAACGCCGTTATTTCATCCTGGACGTTCTTCTTCAATTGTTCTTTTTCTTTCACGAGCATGGATGATTCTTCAACCTGCTGCTCTAACTGCCTGTGTTGTTCACCGAGATGCCGCAATTCATCCTGCAGAACCTTCTCGCGTTCACAAGCCTTTTCCAATTCCACCTGAATCTCTTCCATCTCGTTCTCGTTGATCTTTTTCTCTGCGACAAGTTCTTCCCGCTTCCGTTCGTTCTGCGTAAGCTCATTATCCTTCGAAATCCTCTGGATATTTACCTGGTCGATTCTCTTTGCTAACTGCGCTGTTTCTGTTTCAAGCCCTGTAAGTTCATCGATAAGGATGCGCTTGTCATTTTCGAGTTTTTCAAGGGTTTGCTGAATTTGAATTAATTCTTCTTCAATCTTCTTCAATTCGCTTTTCCGGGATATAATTCCCACCTGCCCCTGTCTCTTACCTCCGCTTATCGTACCCTCAGGCTCTAACAGTTCACCGTCCAGTGTCACACAGCGTGTGGTATGGGTGTGGCCGTTCAGGGACAATGCAGCATTAAGATTCTTTACAACGATTGTATTGTTTAGAAAACCGCCAATCACCTTGCAAACCGCTTCTGTGCCGTTTACCAGCTTGCTGGCAATACCCACAACATCGGGTTTTTGCAGTATTTCTTCGGGAACAGTCGTATGACCGTTTACTCTATCTAACGGGAAAAAGATGGCATGTCCCTTCTGGTTATTTTGCAGGAAAGTAAGCGCCTGAACGGCATTGTCGGTAGTATCCGTAACAATGCCCTGCACCCTTTCTCCCAGAGCGGTTTCGATAGCGAGTGCATACGGTAGATCGACTTTCAAGAAGTCGGCTACCATGCCCTGTATTCCTTTTACCGAAGTGTCGTTCTTTTTGGCTTCTTCAAGGATGGCCATTGCGCCTGCCCCAACGCCTTCCGAACGCATTTCATAATCCATAAGGACTTCATATCGGGAAGTTTTGCTGCTCTGCAGTTGCTTCTGCTGATTGATTTGTTCATCCAAAGACCGTACGGTACTCACCAGTTCCTGGATGCGTCCTTTCGAGGTGGACAATTTTTGGTCCAGATTGTTAAATTCTTCCACCAATGCGTTCTTTTCATTCGTGGTTTCATGATGTTTGGAAATCAAGGTCTCCACGAATGTTTGAATTTCCTCCTGCCGCTTCTCAAGCCTCATTTTTCGGCTTTTCAGGGCGTCATTCTCGGTGGACAGGCTGCCAATCTCATTCTGGAGGCTGGATTCCTTTTGAAGGATTGAAATGACCTCAGACTTCTTCTCTTCAATACCCTGATACAACAAATCACATTCAAAAACGATTTGCTTCTGTTCCGTTTCTTTTGTTTTCTGAGAATCAATAAACCTTGAAATTTCCTGTTCTAAGGCGTTCAGCAACGCCTTCGTTTCTGCAATTTTATTGTTTGTTTCGGATACCTTATTTCCCAGGCTCTTTTGCTGCTCACTATATTTTTCGCGTTGGGTGTCCAGCTCTTTTATGCGTTCATGGTCGTATTTTACTTTATCCTGATTTTTGGATATTTGAGACTCAAGATTCATCATGTCGGTTTGCATCTGCGATAACTGCTGAGCTAACTGTTCTATCGCATCTTCAATCTCATGTATTTGAATCTCAAGTTCGTTAATATCCTCAACCGTCTTCTTGCTCTGCTCTTCAATCTGGCCAATTTGCTCTGAGACAAACGCCTTTTTGCCCTTAAGGTCACGATAGTTTCTCAGCGAAAGACCGACCTTTAATTTTTTTAAATGCTCAATATATTCCTGATATTTACGCGCCCTGGATGCCTGGATTTTTACAGAACGCAGTTGTTTTTGTAATTCTTCTATAATATCGCCTACCCTGAGCAGATTCTGCTCTACGTGTTCAAGCTTGCTCAGGGCGGATTTTTTACGCGCCTTAAATTTGCTGATGCCGGCGGCCTCTTCAAATAAGAACCGTCTCGTATGAGAATCCGCCTGCAGCAGGGCCTCCACGTTGCCCTGCTCAATGACAGAATATGCGTTTGCGCTAAAACCCGTATCAAGGAAAAGCTCCCGGATATCTTTTAGCCGGCTTGCCTGTTTATTGACAAGATACTCAGATTCACCCGAAGTATACAAACGGCGGGTGATGCATACCTCGGTGTATTCCAGAGGCAACAGGCCTTTATTGTTTTGAATGGTCAGGGAAACCTCTGCATAACCGAGGGATGGACGTTTGTCAGTCCCGTTGAATATCACGTCTGCCATTTCATTGCCTCTGAGCGTTTTCACACTCTGCTCACCGAGCACCCACTTGATGGCGTCAATGACGTTACTCTTGCCGCATCCGTTTGGTCCGACAATGATGGTTATTCCGTCTTCAAAGAGAATTTCGGTCTTTTCAGCAAATGACTTGAATCCGAATAATTCCAGTTTTTTTAGTCTCATATTCCTGAATAAACCTCATGAGCCGAAGGCTCACAAAAGACCATGAAAATATATCACCCTCCCTCAATCTCTCGTTCGACCGAACGTTCGTCTGAGCTAACTCCGAAGACTCCCGACGAAGTCCCATCAAGAGAAGGAAAGTTCCCTCACCCCTTGCGGGAGAGGTCCCGGGTGAGGGGTATTTTCGTAACAAATACAACAAAGAGGGGAGTTTTGATAAATCAAAACACCCCTCTTCCATTACACATACATGGTCCGACAAATAATAGTTAACAAAATTATTCAATACTAATTTTTGTATGTATTATGTAGGTACTTGCAAGTCTTTCAAATATTACTAAACATATTGATTATTTCTTAGATGTCTTCTTCTTTGCCGGTGTCTTACATGCTCCTTTTGATTTTTTTCCGGAAGTTCCACACTTCTTCGTCGCCATAACAAATCACCCCCTCTCTTAGGTCTTAATAAGTACCAAAATGTATAATGAAATTACCAATTTCTCTGTAAAACCTTTCCTTCTTCACCACGCACACAGCAGTAATCTACGTATTTACCGGCGCTTGTTGCGAAATCCCGGAGTGTTTCGACAGGATATGGTTCAATAGTTAGCATCTTTGTATCCAGACAGTGATTCGGCTTAAAAGATTGTAGTATGTATCGCCCGGCGCCTTGAATAGACCTGGCAATAGCCCCGATATCGTCTCCATCGAGTTGTGTTGGGCATACGGTGGTACGAAATTCATATTCTATACCGCTTTCCATAATAATGCGAATGCTTTTTTTGATGTCTTCGATATTGCAGGGCACACCGGAAATTTGTTCGTACTTTTCTTTCCGAAGAGGGGCTTTTATATCCATTGCCACGCAATCAATAATATCTCTGTCGATTAAATCCTTTAATACATGAGGATTGGTGCCGTTGGTATCGAGGCGTACCAGAATGCCCGTGTCCTTGAATACCTTAAGGAGAGAGTCGAGACGTTTGTGTGAGGTCGGCTCGCCGCCGGTGACTACGATGCCGTCAACCCATCCAAGATTTTGCCGTATCTTGCTAACGACGGCATCGACAGGAATGGATTCCAGTTCATTCGGCGACTGAACCAGATGAGGGGCATGGCAATAAGGACAACGAAGGTTGCACGTCGGCAAAAAGACGATAGAGACTATCTTTCCTTCCCATTCGATAAGGCTATTTTCTATAAATCCCTTGATTGGTACAATCACGCTATACCATAATTTAAAGTAGGATGGGTTAAGCGAAGCAAACCCATCTTTTCATCTATTTTTGTTGGGTGCGCTCCGCTTCACCCAACCTACATACTATTTGTATTTGTAGGGGCACAAGATTTTGTGCCCCTACTTTGAAATTCCTGTACCTGAATTTAACATTTTGTTTCGCAAGATTCAGCAAACACACGATCTTCCTTTGGCAAGAAGTCGCTCACCGTATAATTGCCCTTGTGCCTGTCTGCCAGCTCGCCGATCTTTGATTTGTTCCAGTTACTGATGCGGCTGAAATAACCCACAATCCTTGAAATGCCGTACACATTTCTGGAACCGCAGTATCCGCAGATATCGGTAAGTTTCTGGGTAACCTTCTTGCAGTCGTTGCAAATCGTGAATTCCGGGGAAATCGTGACCTGCGCTGCCTGCGTGTTTTTGAAGGTCTTTTTTACCAGGTTCATGATGCTGGCGGGAGACGGCCTTTGTTCGCCAACAAATGCATGGATGATGGCGCCTGATTCAATCATGGTATGAAACTTACTCTGGAGGAAGATTCGGGTAATCATATCCACAGGCGCATCCGGTCGCAGATGCACGCTGTTGGTGTAGTAGAATTCATCCTTCTCGATATTTCCCTTGACCATGTCGGCGGCCTCCGGATAATTCCTCACGTCAACCTTGGCAAGTCTTCTGCTGGCGCTTTCGGCAGGTGATTCCTCCAGGGAAAATTTTAATTTGTATTTCTTTCCCGCTTCCTTAACGCGCGTATACATGTGAGAGACGACCCGCAACCCCTGCTTAATCATATCATCGCCTTCATGCAGTTCTCTTCCCGTCATAAATTGCAGGCATTCGTTCAGTCCAAGAATACCTACAATATAGGTCGATGCCTCCAGATCCACGTAAGGACGACCGTCCCTGGCCTTCTTGCCGATCTCCCAGAGGGGCATTTCAGGACTTGACATTAATTTTCCCACAAACTTCTTTTTCTGGATATGAGCCTTGACGGCAATTTCAATGCCTTTATCAATCTCTTTATACAACGCATCCCAATTGCCTTTTCCTGCTCTATATGACGCCTGAGGGAGGTTGATGGTAATATTCTGGAACCCGCAGAAACGCATACTCTCCGGATGTTTGATCATGTAATTATCATCAATCGTTGTACGCAAACGGCAGCATGCGGAGAGCGTAATTTCATCCCTATCAAAGATGAAATAAGGGACGCCGTTTTCACTGGCAATCTGACATGCGTATTCCAGCAGTTCGTACTGTTTTGGGTCGGTGAGAGTATCTTCGTTGATGTGGAAGTCACACTTCGGGAAGGCAAAGACGTGCCCATAACAATCCCCTTCACGCCATACGTCCAGCATGGCTAATGTGAACTGCCTGGCCGTTTCCTCATAATCGCCATAGGTCTTCCCTGTAGGTTTTCCACTGGGTCCGATAGCAGGAATGTTCTTTAAGTATCGAGGGATGCCTGTATGAACATTGAAATCCAGGAATAACGTCTGACCTCCCCTGGAAAAAGAGCTCTGAGAGCAACTGAAAATAAGGTGCTGCGCCTCTTGTTTCATCTCTTTATAGCTCATGCCCTCCAGATAAGGGGCATACATAATGTTGACGTATCCCACGCCAAGCGCACCCGCATAGTAGGCCTGCATGGAAGCTAAAAAGGTGTTGAGATGCCCCGTCAGGGTACGCGCATGCTTTGCCGGAGCCGACTCCGTATCCAGATTCTGGAGTGACAATCCGTATTTTTTCAAATATTCAAGTGAGTGGGAAGAACAATATACCCGCGTCGGATAGCCCAGGTCGTGAATGTGCACCATCCCGTTCATGTGGGCATCTGCCACATCCTTTGAATATACTTCCTGAAGGGCATACTGCTTCAAGGTGTTCTCGGCAATCGCAAGGTTGATAGCCTCGGGGTTATTTGTGGCGATATTGCTATTTTCCTTATTTTTTGACATGATCAACTCTTCGAGGTCGTACTTGGGCATACCGATTACCTGCTGCTTTTCGAGTTTCTTGTTAAACCCCCTCTCGAAGAGTTCATTATCCACCAGTTCTCGTATCAGCGCCGTCGAAATACGATTTAATCCGGAGGAAAAAACCCTCTGCTCTACGGCGCCCGCAATTTCTCCCGAAACTTCTTCTGACAGGTCGGCTTCCTTTTCCAGAGCCTCTGCAATCTTCCTTTTATCCCACGGGAACGTTTCGTCTTTTGTCTCGGTATTTACCAGTAGGGAGACATCGGTCGTATCTGCCTTTTTCTTAGTCTGTTTTCGTACCCGAAGGGATTCACGACTCCTCGCCCTTTTATCACGATAGAGAATGTACGCCTTGGCCGTTTTGGCATGTCCGGTCTCGATAAGTATCTTTTCTACAATATCCTGGATGTCCTCAATACCCGGGGTCTGGCTTGCATATTTTTTTTCCAGAAACATGCTAACAACAACCGCCAGTTCATCTGCCAGGGCACGGTCTTCACCGCCTACCGCCTGCGCCGCCTTGAAGATGGCATCGGCGATCTTTCTCTCATTAAAAGGTACCTTTCTTCCGTCACGCTTTAACACATATTCTATCGTTGCTGTTGTGTTCATGCCCCTTTTTCCCTCCGGTCTAATGTTGAAGAGATATACTGCGGGAGTTACTGCCCCCATCGTTTTTTTTCTTCTTTACACCCGTCATTAACGGTTTTAGTTCATCAATAAATTCCGAAATATCCTTGAATTCTCTATACACCGACGCAAAACGCACATAAGCCACCATATCAAGCACCCTCAGCTTTTGCATCACCAGCGACCCTATAAAACTCGTAGTCACCTCACGGTCAAATTTATTATAAATCTCCCTTTCGATTTCGTTCACAATGTTTTCCAGGGTGTCTGTCGAGACAGGTCTTTTTTCACACGCCTTCAACAGCCCGCTCAGGATCTTTTTGCGTTCAAACGGCTCCCGCGTACCGTCTTTTTTAATCACACGCAAGGGATTTTCTTCAATCCTTTCATATGTTGTATATCGGCGACCGCAACTCAAACATTCCCGTCGGCGTTTGATACTTAATCCATCCACTGACGTGCGCGAGTTGATAACCTTATCATTGTCTACCTTACAGAAGAGACATTGCATAGAATTTGTGGTAAAAGGCTTGAAAAACTAACTATTTTCTCGGTGCGGTATAACTTTGAAAATATTCTATATATTGATGGTTTGATATATATAGCATACAAGATATAGTCTGTCAAGCGGATTTTTGGAAATTACAAATTTCCTTATATATTAAGGAAATACAAACACCCCAAAAAGAACTAAGGCTCCACCGTATAATGTTTTTATTCTCATTTCAACCTCCGAAACTAAATTTTATTGTTTGCATTCTTTTTTCGTATCATCAAGGTTACTATGACCATGTAAATCAGCACCCCCTGGAGCGAGAGGAGCAAGGCATCCAGGGTGTTTCCATTTCTCAATACCAGGGCGCCCAAACCGAGAGTAGCTGCAATAAAAAGTATAAAGAAAACAGTTTGCTTCCTGGTAAACCCCAGCATTTCCAGACGATGATGGAGGTGATCCTTCCCGGTAAAACTCAGCCATTCGCCGAAATTGGATATTTGTTTATTTTTAACGCGCGTAATCGTGGTATAAAGCATATCGAAAATGAGTATCCCTAAAATGAGGATGGGCATTGCATAAGCCTTAATAGGCTCTTTCGCCCCCCATCCGCCCATAACCGTCAGGCTGGCGAGCATAAATCCCATAAATGTGCTGCCGCCGTCGCCCAGAAAGATACTGGCAGTTTGCTTATATCTCAGATTGTACGGAAGGAACCCGAGACTGCTGCCCAGGAGCGCAATGGATAGATACATCAAATAATGCTGTCCTGACTGAATGGCAAGGAGCCCGATAAATAAGGAGCTTACGACTGTCAATCCTGTCGCCAGTCCGTCCATTCCGTCAAAAAAATTGAGGGAGTTGGTGATGCCCAATACCCAAATCATGGTGATTAGTATTTCAAACAAATATCCCCACCAGGTGTTTGGCAGGAAATCTGCAACGACACCGCATCGGATCATGACAAATGTGGCTATAATCTGAACGGCTAGCTTTAAAGTTGCAGGCAGTGATTTTATATCATCAATAAGCCCCATAATAAAAACGATTGTCGCACCGATGGCAACACCCTTTAATTCCAGTGAATACACGTCGTTGTGGATAATGGTAATGGCAAATGCAGTGTAAATCGCCGCTCCCCCCATCAGCGGTGTGGCGTTAGAATGAATCTTGCGCCCGCCTGGTTTGTCAACTACATTGAAACGAGCTGCAATTGCCCTTACAACGGGCGTGGCGACGTTTGCAATTATATAAGAAAACAAAAGGATATAAAGCCAGAGAAAGTGGCCGGACTTAAAACTTTTTTGCACACCTGGAATAAGGAGAAAGACAAGGAGAGGGAAGATAATGAATGAATAAATACGGATTATCTGTTTAGTTTCCATAAGTTCTTCCCTGATGCTTGTGGAATTTAGAATTTTTGAAACTTTCTAAATTATACATAACAGTGGCAGGAGGAAACTCCTGCCACCACAATAATCTCAGAATTCCCAAAACGTTTTTGATTATTATAATGCTGCATTTTTAACAAATTCAACAATCGTGTTCATGTTTTTTTCTGTAAGCGTCGGATAGATTGGAATCGATACGGCCTTTTCCCACACACGATCCGTATTGGTAAAACCTGATAAATTCAGATACCGATGCAGCGGTTTAAATACAGGCCTTTCACAATTTATACCTTTCTCTTTCGATAATTTCAAGAAGCTTTCTACATCACGGCGCAACTTAACGGTATAGCGATAATATATGTGTTTCCTGTCATTTTTATGACTCGCAGGCAAAGAGCAGAGATTTTTAAATTCATTATTGTACTTCTGGGCAATGTTTCTGCGTATTTCGATAAAGTGATTTAATTTTTTTAGTTGTGAGAATCCCAGTGAGGCCTGGAAATCCGTCATTTTATAATTGTATCGTGTAACGTAGTTTTCCCTGTTATCGTAATCCCTTAAGTCCCTTATCTTCCTCAAAAATTCTTCTGAGTCTGATACAACCATACCTCCCTCACCGGTGGTAAGCATCTTGGTGGCATAAAAGGAAAAAATGGAAATGTTGCCGAACGACCCTGCCATCTTGTTTTTGTATGTAGCGCCGATAGATTGGGCACAATCTTCAATCACGGGAATACCCAGTGCCATGATTTCTTCCAAATCTGCGGCAAGACCAAATGAGTGCGGTACAATAATGGCTTTGACCTGCGGTCTCAATTTCCTTTTTAAATCTTCAACATCCATATTGAACGTATCTGGATGAACATCAATCAAAAGAGGTAAGGCTCCTACGTAATGAACGGCATTCAGGACTGCCGTGCACACATAACTGGGCAGGGCAACGGTGTCTTTGCCGGTAATATCAAGCGCCAGCAACGCGAGGTGGAGGGCTGCAGTGCCTGAAGAGGTGGCAACGCCGCCCTTCACGCCAATATAACCGGCAAGTTCCTGTTCAAATTTTTCGACCGCACCGCCCTGTGCAATGCTTCCGGAGTGGAGGACGCCTGAAACGGCCTGAATATCAGTTTCGTCGATAGTAGGTCTTGAATGTGGTATCATTAGAAATTTTATCTGCGGTGTATCTTCACAAATGAGTCAAGTTTTAGATGCACGAAACATGAAGCAAGAAGCCAAAAGTCTTGATTCTTACCTCTTGCTTCTTATCGGTCTGAGGCTTTGCCTCACTAGATGGTGAGGAAGAGGCGCTCTGATACAAAACCTTCGGCATACCTCACCCTGCCTTGAATACCGCGGAAAGTTGCAGCAGCCTTTGCTATCTCAATAATTGAAAGCCCCTCGATGTTTGTTTTGAGCACCTGAGATGCATGAGCGCTCAGGGCTGATAGTTTTTCAGTTAATACGGCGCCAATATCAACAAATACATTGGGAGTAAAGTTTTGCGTGGTTGGTCCTTCATAAAAAAGCACGTTTTGAACGTAGCGCGTTGCCGATACCGCAGCCATTGCGAGATTTCTATGATCCTGGTGAGTGTCATCCGGATAGGTTACAAATATTAATTCGGGTTTGACGTCGCGCAGTGTCTCCTCTATCTTAGAAATGAGTACTTTATCAACCGGAATCCGGGTATCAGGATAATTACTGAAAAAGACTTCTTTTGCCCGGAGTATTTTTGCGGCGTTCAATTGTTCCATCCTTCGAACACTGCCTATCCCTCCCGATTCACCCTCTGTCACGATGAGTAAAAATACCGAGTGCCCTTTTCTGCCATACTGAACTAATGAACCGCCGCAGCCAAATTCAATATCGTCAGGATGAGCGCCAATGGCCAATACGTTCATTGTCTATTCTGACTCCTTATGATTTCCAGGCTGTTGCGGCCATGATTAAATAAAAGATCGACAATTGACATAAACGGTTCAAATGGCTCATAGAGTTGGGGGTATAGGGGGTGATGAAAGTCCTGGAATGTGACCTGTATATTTGCCCGAGCAAAGGTATCGGAATTCATGTATTTTGCGCCATCTTTGCCTGATAAGTACGTATCAGCCTGGACATGTTTACAGATGTCGACAAGCCGCTCGGTTGGTTCTTCGCGCAGCGCAAGGCTGGAAGCCAGCACAATTTCTTTATTGATCCCCAGCGCCCTGTTTAAATACTGAAGGATATGCACATTTATTTCTACGAGGTTTTCCCAGTGGCAGGAGAACGTTTCTTCAAAAAACAACCGGTGTTCTTCGAAAAACGGGGCTTTTGAATAATTGTAAACCAGTGCATTCAAGTGTTTTCTTCGCCAGTCCGTTGTATTATTTATTTTTACGGCATCGATCTTCTCAGGATAATGATACAAAACGGGAACGGTAATCCACTGCCAGCCCTGCGAAGTCCTGATGCGATTTCGGTTCTGCCACTCATTTTTTTTGTACTGGACGTTATCCAACAGCACAAATACATCGGCACGATCGAGCTTATCAAAATAACCGATCCACGGTAAATATTGCGGCTGATGTATTGCTACAATCATTAATCGTTGTATTTACACTTTAACGGTGGCGTGTTTTTCGGAATATACCAACGCCCCTGTCTTGCATGCCTCCACACAGGCCATGGTATCGAACCCCATGCAGTCATCACAGTTAAAGGCAAATTTGAGTTCGGTATTTTTTGTAATGGCGCCAAAAGGACACGCCGTCACACATGCCCAGCAACCGACACATTTTTTTGTGTCAATGACTACATTCCCATCCTCATATTTTGTGATAGCCTCGTACTCGCACGACTCCAGGCACTTGGGTTTTGCACAATTCTGGCATACCGTCATGTGGGGCTTGTCTTTTCGTATGGATACCTGTAATCGGGGTTGGGATTTGGGGGTTTCCGTGAATGCCTCATACAAATTTCTTGACGCAGAGTGTCTCACGGCACATTCGATCATACACTGTTTGCATGTTACGCATTTGTCTTTGACAAATTTCTTTTTCAACATTTGCAGATGCTCCTTGAGTTTGTGAGATAAATAAGTAAAATAATTTTATAATAAATCTCAACGAGTCGCAACCAAAAAAGATTTTGATAATACCATTCACTAAAAAGGGGGCACATGAAGATAATGAAATTTACTGTGATCAACTATTTATTGTCTTTTGTCATTATTAATGTTGCTATACTGACCGTTGCTATTGCCGGTGAATCAGAGCGGCAAATAGGGTATGGCAGAGGCGGAAGGATGCAGGGCGGCGCTGTATCAGAACGTTCAAAGGAACCCATCCAGCCGATTCCCGTTAGCTTCGACTACGACAGGGCAAAGGTAGAATTGGGAAAGAAATTGTTTTTCGAACCCAGACTGTCCAAATCAGGCTGGATCACTTGTAATTCCTGCCATAACCTTTCAACAGGCGGCGCAGATAATTTGCCAAGCTCTATCGGACATAAATGGCTCTTTGGTCCGATAAACTCACCGACCGTCCTGAATGCAAAGTTCAATGTGGCGCAATTCTGGGATGGTCGTGCAAAGGACTTGAAGGAACAGGCAAAAGGCCCCATAGCCAATCCTATGGAAATGGCTTCAAACCACGAGCTTGCCGTGAGTGTATTGCAATCAATACCGGAATATGTGGGATGGTTTAAAGAGGTGTATAAAGACGAGAAAATTACCATGGATAACGTCGCTGATGCGATTGCAGCTTTTGAGGAGACGCTAACCACGCCAAACTCAAGATTTGACTGGTGGTTAAAAGACTATGATGACAAACTTTCCGAATTTGAAAAGGAAGGATACGATCTATTTAAGGCCAAAGGTTGCATAAACTGCCATAATGGTTTTGGCGTAGGAGGAAATTCTTTTCAGAAATTTGGCATTGCAAAACCGTATGACAAAGACACCCAGACGCTTGGCAGATACAATGTAACAAAGTATGAGAAAGATAAACACGTATTCAAAGTTCCACTGCTGAGAAACATTGAACTGACAGCGCCCTATTTCCACGATGCAAGCACGTGGAATTTGAGTGAGGCGGTGAATATCATGGCCGAATATCAACTGGGGATAACGCTTACTGCGGGTGAAACGAACAAGATTGTTGCATTCTTGCGTACCTTAACCGGAGACCAACCTTCAATTATTTTTCCGATTCTACCACCCTCAACTGCAAATACTCAGAAGCCCGATCGGAACTGATTTTGCAATGTTGTTCTGTGCGGTCGAATATTTGTCGAAGGAGCAGCCGGTCGGGGGGATTTTGTGGGATGTTTGACACGAACAGATTTTTTGAAGAACTACCTTTAAGATCAATAATAATCACAAATCAAGCGCGACCCCATTCCCGATGCGCAAATCAAGACGCAACCCCATTCTCTTCTTCAGAAATCGTTATTTCTGTCCGAAAGGTTTTCATACTTTATCTCACTTCTTTTTATGTGCCCAGGTAAAACACAATTTGGTTACTATTTTCTATAAATCGAGCCTCAAGCAACAATCGGTGGAAATAACAGAAGTAAAAAACAAAGCCAAACAAGATATGTACCTTTTCTAACATAGTTTGGTTGGGTTAAGGCACGAAACCCAACAGATTATTGAATGCCATGAACAGTTGGTGTTGGCTTCACTTACGTTCAGACCAACCTACTCGACTTTAACTATTGAATAACTGCCATCGGAATTAGCCTTAACTTTTCCTTTAATTATCTTAACAGCTTCTTTTAAGCCGTTCTCAAAATACACCCGCTTCTCCTCAAACGACATATTCTTGATGTCTTTATACACAGCGTCCTTCCACTCCCAGACCTCAGAAAGGGCTTTTGATACAGGAGCTATTTTCTCATTCGTTTTCATAAACCACCTCCATTGGATTTGTTAAAATCAGCGGATAGAAATATCCTTCCTTTTCATTTATTATTTTAACACCGCAAAAAGGAAATTGATAACAGAGGTATCAAGGTATATCTTCAGTTTTTTCATAACATGTATGTTCTGCTATAACAGTTTGGTTGGGTTTCGTACCTCAACCCAACAGATTATTGAATGCCATGAACAGTTGGTGTGGGGCTTCACTTACGTTCAGACCAACCTACCTGACTCGTAGGTATATTTTGACTAAATTATTCGTGATTTCCAGAGTTCTGGTTTAAATTTATGATACCTTAGATTAATAATATACCGCCCTTGCTTTTTGTCTTTTCGAAATACGCCTTATCAGCAGTAACCATGACCCCGCTTTCCCGTAAGGCAATTACATGATAGATAGTATCATAAAAAGTAACGCCTTTAAACTCTCTCATTAAGCTAAAGGCAGTAGTTGTGATTTCTTTTGTAATGTGATATTCCGGAAACTCATATTCAAGGAGGATGCCTAAAATTCTTTCTGCATCTCCTGTCCTTCTTCAATGCTTCAACGATTTCTCTGTTTGAAACCAGTGTGCCTTTGGACTTCAATACCATAAGTTTTTCAGTTGCTTTTTCCCGCTTTATCCTCAGAAGTTCCTTTCGTAACGCCTCGTTAATTACCTTGCTTTTCTGTCCATCCGGTACTAACTCATCCAGTATCTTACGAATATCCTCTTCAACAAAAAAATTTATTTTTTTCAAAGTACCTCTCATATTTATTACCTCCATTGTATGTATTATTAATACGTACAATTTGTATACATAATAGTCTGATTGTCAACATAAAATCTTGACAGGCGTATTGTTTACAGTATAATGTGGCCAGCGCTGAGAGTGGTGAGATTATTACGGCACTGTAAAGTTAGGAATTTTTCAAAAAACAAAACTGTTATCAATTATTTACATTTGACAGAGAGAAAAATTTTATGATAATAGAATAAGGAGAAAATAAATTATGAATGCCTGTTCTGTATGTCATGGGAAAACCACCCAGAAATGTATTACTTATACTCAATGGTATCGTGGAGAACTGGTTGCCGTGGAAAATGTCCCGGCATAGGTATGTGAAAATTGAGATGAAAAATATTTTTCCACCGAAACCGTTGATAAACTCCAAATCGCAATCGAACTGCACCGTTCATATAAAACCATTCAAGTGCCGGTATTTCAACTTTTGTAACTACGACATAATACAATTAAACCTTAAGAAATGTTTTAAATCGGGTTGGAAGTTAAAATTACAACTGTTGAGAAACGACTCGTTAAACGGATGTGCCTCTTCTAGATGGCACAATTTACTTCTACGTCTTGCCATCATCATACCAAATTCAAACTATTTGTCATTTCAAATTTTGACCCCTTTTTTCCACCGAGTTATCCTGCGCAACTGCTTTGACCGCTTCGCTAAGCAGAACAGTTGGATGCTTCACGTATCGCAGTAATGCAATTTGGAAATTCACAAGTGATCGAAGTGGTTCTGAGAATGTTGCGCCCAGTCGGTATACCGCCATGTGGTCGAGGTTTTCAAGCACTTTGAGTTGAGCAAGCGAGTTCTGCTCTCGGTGTGCTCCTACGTAGTTCCGAATGTCCTTCAGAAAGGTTGTATGCTCCTGCTTGAACTTATTAAATCCCGCGATGCTTGCGTTTAAGGCCTGCAACCACGAATCCGCGAGCTGCAGATCGCGGAGGGCTTCGCGGTAGTTCTTTCCGAACACAGTAGGAATGTCTTCAGCGCCCTCGTATAACAAGACAGCCATGCCGCGGGCAGCAAACTGTTGGTGATACTTTGAGTTTGCGTAGTAGAGGGCAGTGCTATAGGCACTTAAGTCCTGTTCAAGAAGAACGACAAAAAGGCCAGCGTTATAAATAACCGCG